>JASGEZ010000104.1:0-31974 GCA_047605905.1 Microlunatus sp. | reverse complement strand
CGCCGGCGTACGGTGTTGCGGCCCGCCCTGGAGCAGGCCGGCTTCACGATCGATCACTCCGAGGGTTCGCTCTATCTGTGGTCGACCCGTGGCGAGCCTGGTCGTGATTCTTTGGCATGGCTGGCTGAGCGCGGCATCCTGGCCGCACCCGGCGACTTCTACGGCGCCGCGGCCGCCCAGCACGTCCGGATCGCGCTGACGGGCACCGACGAACGGATCGCCGCCGCCGTCGCTCGTCTGACTGTCTGACTGATCCAGCTCGCCCAGCTCAGACAGCCCGGGAAGTCGGGACACGGCGCCCTGATCTCTGGGCGCCCGGGCGGGCGATCGTGGTTCCACACCGGCAACTCGGCCGGTGCCCTTGGGGGGAAGGAATCACATGACAACGATCGATCAGGCGCAGGCAGAGCATCGGGTCGCTGCCGGGAGAGCCGGCCGGGGTTGGGCGGTGGCCGGCGTGCTTGCCGGGGCCTGCGCTGTCGCCGGCATCCAGATCTCGACCATGGCCAGCCCGGTGTACGACGCGGCGAAGCCTCCGACGCCGGAGTGGATCGCCGAACAACTGTCCACCAAGGTCCCGGTGCTGATCGGCTTCCACGTCACCACCACCATCGCGGCGCTGCTGCTGATGGTCTTCACCGCCGGTCTCAAGCGCCGGCTGGATGCCCAGGCACCGGCGGACTCGCTGCTGCCGAACGTCGCCGCCATCGGGCTGGTGATCACGTCCGCGATCTTGATCCTGGGTGCCGGCCTGAACACCGAGTTCATCTTCGGCCTCGCCACACCGGGGATGATCCCGGCCACCGACGTGTCGATGTACTCGCACTGGGTGGCGACCATCGCCTGGTTGTGGGTGGCAGCAGGGGTCAGCGCGGTCGCGCTCGGGCTCGCCTCGTTCAAGGGTGCGGCGCCGCGTTGGATCGGCGTGGTGAGCCTGGTGCTGGGCGTGCTCACGGTGCTGCTGGGGGTCTCACCGCTGCAGTACATGGCCGGCTTCGTCGGTCCGATCTGGCTGCTCGTGGCTGCGCTCGGCTTCCTGCTGGGAGATCGGCGTAGTCACTGACCTCGGGCCGGTTGCAGCACTAGGGTCAGGCTGATGACCACCGTCGCGGCACCCCGCCAGCAGGCCGTCTCCGGTTCACCGGGGGCGGCCTGGACGGTCGGGGTGGGCTGTTGGGTGCTCTGCCTGGCTGCCCTGGTGCTGTTCTTCAGCTCCGCCGGTCCGGAGTCGTTCTCCGACGACTGGCTGTTCCTGGTCACGGACGCGACGATGGCGGCCGTCTATGGCACGGTGGCGTCGGTGCTGCTCGCCCGCCAGCGGCACGTGGTGATCGTCTTCCTGCTGATCGCCGCTGTCGGTGGCGGGTTGGCGGCGCTCGGCGGCGCCTGGGCTCAGGCCGCGGATGCCGGTCGGCTGCCCGAGGCGCCGGTCATCGAGATCCTCTACTCCACCGCCTGGGTGCCCGGCACGCTGAGTCTGTTCCTGGTGGTGCCCTGGCTGGTGCGCCGGGACATCGATCGGACGGCGTGGCTGTGGGCGGCACCAGGGCTGCTGTTGGCGCTCGGCTTCGGGATCCTCGGTCAGACGCTACCTGAGGACGCTTTCGCCCTGATGGGGCTGGTCATCCTGGTCGCGGTGGTCTGGGGATTGGTCACCGCGGTCGCGGTGGAGCGGCGCCGACGAAGGGCCCCGGTGGGTGAGCGTGAGGGCCTGGCGTGGCTCGCGGTCGGTACGGCGGTGATGGCCCTGTCCTTCCTGCCGCTGCTGCTGCCGTACGGCCTGGTGCCGGACTGGACGGTGCCCGCCCTACACCTGGCCTGCCAGACAGTGTTCCCGGTAGCGATCCTGGCGGTCGTGGCTCGGCAGCGGCTCTGGGGTCTGGAGCTGTCGATCTCCCGGACCGCCGTGGCGGGCTCGTTGACGGCGGTGCTGATGGCGATCTATCTGCTGGTGAGTGTCGCCGTCTCGGGGCTGATCGGCAATCAGACGGTGGCCGCGCTCGGTGCGGCGGCGGCGGTGGTCGCCGCCGTGCAGCCATCCCGGCTGTGGTTGCAGCGGCGGGTCCGCCGGATGGTCTACGGCACCGGCTCCGACCCTACGACGGTCGCCGCGCAGCTCGGCTCCGCGCTGGGCCGGGCCGAGTCGGAGCAGGCCTTGCTGGACTCGGTGGCCGAGACCCTCGGCCACACCCTGCGACTGGAGTCCGTGACCCTCCGCAGCGGCGGCGAGAGTCAGCCCGACAGCCTGGTACGCGCGCGCTGGGGGAACGCGACCGCGGAGCCGGAGCGACACCAGCTGGTCCACCGAGGCCGGGTGGTCGGTCAGGTGGAGATCACGCTGCCGCCCGGTGAGCGGCTGGACGGTCGTGGACGCGGCGCGCTGGTCCGTCTGTTGGAGGTGGTGACCGCGGCCGTCGTCCTGGCCGACAACGCCGCCGCACTCGAAGCGACCCGGGAACGCCTCACCACGGCCCGGCTACGGGAGCGGCAGGTGATCCGGCGGGAACTGCACGACGGCCTGGTGCCGTGGCTGGCCGGGCTGCGACTCGGATTGCAAGCCGTACAGAACAGTCTCGTTACCGACCCGGTCGCGGCCGGCACGCTGGTGGCGGAGTTGCAGACCGAGCTGACCCGTCGGATCGACGACGTCCGCTCGGCCTCGCGCAGTCTGCTGCCGCCGGTGCTGTCCGAACTGGGCCTGCACGCCGCGCTGCTCGAGTTGGTCGGACAGCAGCGGGCTGCCGGTATGACAGTGGACCTGGTCTGCGCTCAGCCGGTCGCCACCGAACTGGCGAGGCTGCCGGAAGGATTGGCCGAGACCGCGTACGGGATCGCGAGTGAAGCGGTCACCAATGCTGCCCGACACAGCGGCGTCGACCACTGCCGACTGGAGATCACCCTGGACGCCGATGGTCTGCGGCTGGTCTGCTCCGACAGTGGTTCGGGCATCGGCCCCGATGCCGTCGGTGGGGTCGGTACTCGGGCGATGCGCGAGCGCGCCGAGGAGCAGGGTGGCAGCCTCTCGATCGCTGCCGGACAGCCGTCCGGCACGGTGGTGACCGCGATCCTGCCGTTGCGTCCAACCGAGGGAGGACTCAGATGACGGATCAGGCGATCACCGTGGTCGTGGTCGACGACCATCCGGTGTTCCGGCTCGGCATGGTCGGTCTGCTGGGCTCGTTGCCCGGCATCGACGTGACGGGCCAAGCGGCGAACAGGGCTGAGCTGGAGCGGACCATCTCGTCGCCGCCGCGGGTGGTGATGATGGACCTGCACCTCGGCGGTGCTCCCGGCGAGGCCGATGAGGAATCCGGCATCGAACTGACCAGGTGGCTCTCGCACAGCCATCCCGAGGTCGCGGTCCTGGTGATCACGATGAGCGACGACGACACCTCGGTGGCAGCCGCCGTCCGGGCCGGAGCCAAGGGCTATCTGCTCAAGGCCGCGGCTCCCGACGAGGTCGAACGGGCCGTCCGAGCCGTCGCCAATGGCGAGATGATCCTGGGTGCCCAGGTCGCTGCCCGGGCCATGGCGCAGGTGATCAGCGGCCGGACGGCAGTACGCGTACCCTTCCCCGAACTCACCGATCGCGAGCGCGAGGTCCTCGACCTGGTGGCCCGCGGCTTCGACAACACGACCATCTCGCGCCGGCTGGTGCTGAGTCCCAAGACCGTCCGTAATCACGTAGCGAACGTGCTGACCAAGCTCTCGCTGCGCGACCGTACGGCAGCGATCATCGCGGCCCGGGAAGCAGGATTGGGCTCCTGACCCGCCGAGCTGTCAGAACCCGCCGACTTGTCAGATCCTGTGGTCGCCATAGCGACCACCGAGTCTGACAAGTCGGCCATCAGCGGACCGTGATCCGTACCTGCTTGGCGGACACCGCCTCCTCGGCGGCCACCCAATCCGGCAACTTCGTGCCGTTCGTGTCCCATTGCTTGCTCCCGACCACGACCTGCAGGGTGCCGTACTGAGCGGAGTTCGCGACGGCGAACGAACCGTACGCCCATGCGTCGTCCTTGGACTCGGCCGTGATGGTCAGCACCTTCCCCTTCCTGGTGGCCTTCGCCTGCGAGCCGAAGGTCTTGGTCAGCGCCGAGGCGAGGGCCTTCGCGTCGCCGTCGGCTCCGGTCCGGTCCAGGCAGGTGAAGCCGGCCGGGGTCTGGCCGGTCAGCGTGCTGGCGAGCACCCGGGCATCTGTCTCGTGATCGCGGTACGCCTCCGGGTGGCCGGAGATCTGCACCGCCTGCGCCACCTCGGTGATGTCGCGAGCCTGCCAGTTTCGGATCTTCACCAGCGCGTCGTAGAACTCGCCGGTGGCATAGTGCGGATCCATCAGTTGCTTCTCGGTGCCCCAGCCCTGGGACGGCCGCTGCTGGAACAGTCCGACGGAATCCCGGTCGCCGTAGTCGAGATTGCGGATTCCGGATTCCTGATAGGCGGTGGCGAGCGCGATCGACGCAGCCCGGGGAGACAGCTCTCGCTTCACCGACAGGCCGGCGATGATCGAGGCATAGTGCGCCTGCTCCAGGCTGATGGCCGTCGAGTTGTTGCCGGCCGTTGCCACGCAGCGCTGCTCCCCGGGCGTCGCTGCCGGCCGCCACTTGTCGGCGAACCAGGAGAAGCCACCGATCGAGAGCCCGACCACGCCGGCGAGCAGCAGGATGGCGACGATGACGCAGCCACCGAAGCGGGCATTGCGAGAAGACCGAGAAGGCACGGTACGAGGCTGCTCCGCGTCTGTCGGCGGCGGGTCAGTTGGCGTGCAGCGCGGCGTTCAGCTCGACGGCCTGGCCGGCCCGCCGGCGCACCTCGATGGCGCCGCTGACCGAGTTGCGGATGTAGAGCAGACCGCTCTGCCCCGACAACTCGGCTGCCTTGACCACTTGACCACCCGGCAGGCTGACCTTGGTCGCGGCGGTGACATAGAGCCCGGCCTCGACGATGCAGTCGTCGCCGAGCGAGATGCCGATCCCGGCATTGGCACCCAACAGGCAGCGCTCACCGACCGAGATCTGCTGTTTCCCGCCGCCGGACAGGGTGCCCATGATCGAGGCGCCGCCACCGATGTCGGAGTCCGGACCCACCACCACGCCGGCGGAGATGCGGCCTTCCACCATCGAGGTGCCCAGCGTGCCGGCATTGAAGTTGACGAAGCCCTCGTGCATCACCGTGGTGCCCTCGGCCAGGTGGGCGCCCAGCCGAACCCGGTCGGCGTCGGCGATGCGTACGCCGCTCGGCAGCACGTAGTCGACCATCCGCGGGAACTTGTCGACCCCGTACACCGTGACCTGCCCGTGCTTGGCCCGCAGGCCCAGCCGGACGCTCTCGAAGCCGGCGACCGCGCAGGGACCGGCCGAGGTCCAGACCACGTTCGGCAGGGCGCCGAAGATGCCGTCCAGGTTGATCGATCGGGGCTGCACCAGCCGATGACTGAGCAGATGCAGCCGCAGATAGGCGTCGGCGGTGTCGGCCGGGGGAGCGTCGAGATCGATGACGGTCGAGACGAGTTCGGTCCGCACGCCACGCACCGGGTCGGAACCGACCAGCTGGTCGAGCCCGGCGGGCAGCTCGCCGGCGTCGGGACCCAACCGCGGCTCGGGATACCAGGTGTCCAAGGTGCCGGAGGCGTGCACGGTCACCACCCCCCAACCGGCGGCGGAGCGCGAAGCGGGACTATCCAACTCAGTCATGCGCCGAGGATACCGGCGTCGGTAAGGTGCCGATCATGTCCGAACAGCTGCTGGAAACCCCGGTCCTCGATCTCGCCGCCGACCCGGTCGAGCTGCTGGCGACCTTGATCGACATCGAGTCCGTGAGCGGCACCGAGCAGCGGATCGCCGACGCCGTGGAACGGGCCCTGCGCGGGTACGACCACCTGGAAGTCATCCGGGACGGCAACGTGGTCGTTGCGCGGACGAACCGGGGACGTGCCGACCGGGTGGTGATCGCCGGTCATCTCGACACGGTGCCGATCGCTGCCAATGTGCCGCACTGGCGGCAGGGCGAAGGCGCGGAGCTGGAGATCTGGGGGCGTGGGGCCTGCGACATGAAGGCCGGCGTCGCGGTGCAGCTGGTTTGTGCGGCGGCGCTGACCGAACCGCAACGCGACCTCAGCTGGATCTTCTACGACAACGAGGAAGTGGAGGCCGAGCTCAACGGACTGGGTCGGATCGGTCGGGAGCGTCCGGAACTGCTGGCCGGCGATTTCGCCGTGCTGTGTGAGCCGACCAGCGCCCAGATCGAGGGTGGCTGTCAGGGCACCATGCGGGTGGTCTGCGAGCTGGAAGGGCGGGCAGCCCATTCGGCTCGGGCCTGGATGGGGCACAACGCCATCCACGACGCGGGTGTCCTGCTGCAACTGCTCGCCGATCACGTACCGGCTCAGGTCGAGGTCGACGGACTCACCTATCGGGAGGGTCTGAACGCGGTTTCGATCAGCGGTGGCATCGCCGGCAACGTCATCCCTGACCGCTGCCGGGTGGAGATCAACTACCGGTTCGCGCCGGACAAGTCCGCGGCCGACGCGGAAGCGTACGTACGCGGTGTGCTGCCCGGTTTCGAGCTGACCGTGACCGATGTCGCCATCGGCGCCCGGCCCGGGCTGGATCAGCCGGCCGCCGCCGAGTTCTTGGCGGCGGTCGGTGCCGAGGCGAGCGCCAAGTTCGGCTGGACCGATGTGGCGCGCTTTGCGGAGATGGGCATCCCGGCCGTCAACTTCGGCCCGGGCAACCCGAGCAAGGCGCATGCCGACGACGAGTTCTGCCCGGCGTCTGAGGTCTACCAGTGTCGGGACGCGTTGCTGGCCTGGCTAGGGTCAGCCGGGTGAGTGAGGAGATCCCGATCAACCGCAGCACCCGTCGGTCGCGCTACTTCCAAGGGCCAGTGCTGCGGGCCGACGACCAGCGGTCGGCCACCACCACCGACCAGCGACTGCTCGACTCCCGGGGTCCGAGCGACTGGGTGCACACCGACCCGTGGCGGGTGCTGCGGATCCAGACCGAGTTCGTCGAGGGTTTCGGCACCTTGGCCGATCTCGGACCGGCGATCAGTGTGTTCGGTTCGGCGCGTACGGCCCGCGACCACTGGAGCTATGCAGCCGCGGTCGACCTCGGGCGGCGGCTTGCGGAATCGGGATTCACGGTGATCACCGGTGGTGGGCCGGGGATCATGGAGGCGGCCAACAAGGGCGCGGCCGAGGCAGGCGGTCAGTCGGTCGGGCTCGGCATCGAGTTGCCCTTCGAACAGGGCCTCAACGACTACGTCAACCTCGGCATCAACTTCCGCTACTTCTTCGCCCGCAAGACGATGTTCGTGAAGTACGCCCAGGGCTTCGTGGTGCTGCCCGGCGGTTTCGGCACCTTCGACGAACTGTTCGAGGCGCTCACCCTGGTCCAGACCCGCAAGGTCACCTCGTTCCCGGTGGTGCTGTTCGGCAGCGACTACTGGCAAGGTCTGGTGGATTGGATCCGCCGCTCGGTGCTCGGCTACGGCTGCATCTCCGCGCCGGACGCCGACCTGATGCAGGTGACCGACGACGTCGAGGAAGCCGTCGCCATCATGCGTGCCTCCCGCGAACCCAGCTGACCCGACCCGACCCCCAATGGCGATTTCTGTCGAGCTATCCCCGTCAGATGTGGATAGCTCGACAGAAGTTCGGTGGGTCGGTGAGGCATGGCACGATCAGTACGTGGAGTGGTTCATTGCCGTGGTCGTCGTGGCCGCGCTCGGAGTCGCCGCTGTGGTGGCGGCAGGAGGGTTGGGATCGATGCCGGCAGACCCGACGCGGGACGTCTTCCGTCAGGACCTGCCTGCCGATCGCAGCTTGACGGGGGAGGACCTGCGGCGACTGCGGTTCGGTGTGACGGTCCGCGGCTATGCGATGAATCAGGTCGACGATGTGCTCGATCGGCTCAGCGGCGAACTGGTCGAGCGGGACCGGCGGATCGCCGACCTGGAGTCGCGGCTGGCTGGGCAACCTGTCCCGACTTCTGCACCGCTATCCACAGCCGGCGTGGGTTCTGCTCCAGAAGTTGGCCGTCCGAGTACGAGCCCCACCGAGCAGCCGGCTGATGAGCAATGACAAGATTCGGTACGTGAACTTGTTTCCTATGTCGGCCGGGGTAGTTGCGAGCGGAGTCTCCGTCGGTGCGTAACATCTTCTGCAACGATCTGCCCACAGATCGCAGGTTGACCGGCGACGATGTGGCGGGCCTACGGTTTCTGCCCATGCGGAACGGCTACGAGTACGTTCAAGTCGACCATGTGCTGGAACGACTCAGGACCGAGATCGCCGAGCGGGACCAGTGGATCGCCCATCTCGAGTCCCTGCTGGCCGAGCACCGAATCGCCGTAACATCCACCCCGGCGATTTCTGTCGAGCTACCCCCAGCTGATGTGGCAAGTTCGACAGAAGTTCGGTAGGTCGTTGTGGAGTATGCGGACTGGATCCCTATCGCGGGCGCGGCAGCTGCGATCGGAATCCCACCATCATGGGGAGAAGAAGGCGGAGGAAACCGATGACGGCAGAGCCGACGAACGATCCCTTCCATGGAACGCTGCCTGCGGATCGCCGGTTGACCGGAGAGGATGTGGGCGGGCTGCGGTTCTACCTCGCGCGGAACGGCTACGAGTGCGGTCCGGTCGATGACGTGCTGGACCGACTCGGCATCGAGATCGCCGAGCGGGACCGATGGATCGCCCACGTGGAGTCGTTGCTGGCCGAGCACGGGGTCGCTGTGACTCCCGACCCGGAGACGGCGGTCGACTACCTCAGATGAGTCGGGCCAGCCCGACCCCGCCGCGACGTTCGACCAGCACCGGATCCCTACGCATGGGTGGACTATAGGAGTCCGGTGTCAGATCTCGTGACCCGCATCAGCGAAAGTTGGTCGAGTACGGAATAATCAGTGGTGTTGGTTCTGGAAGACGACAGATGAGGATGCGCACATGGCTGCCATGAAGCCGCGGACGGGTGACGGCCCGATGGAGGTCACCAAGGAGGGTCGGGGAATCGTCATGCGGGTCCCGCTCGAGGGAGGTGGCCGATTGGTTGTCGAACTCAACGCCGATGAGGCTGCCGAGCTCGCCGGCGCGCTGCAAGAGGTCGTCGGCTAGTCCTGGCGCCACGACGACGACGGCCCCCCGCGGACACGCGGGGGGCCGTTCTGCGCGTTCGGCTCGGCATGTTCGGCTCGGCTTGTCCGATGGGACGTGTCAGGATGCTCGCCATGTCCACCGCAGCTCTGCATCCCAGCGCGGAGAAGATCAACGCGATCCTTGTTCAGAACGGTCTGGCTGGCCGGGTCCGGATCCTGGCGAACGCCGCCCCCACCGCGCAGGCAGCGGCCGACCAGATCGGCTGCCCGGTGGGCGCGATCGCCAACTCGCTGGTCTTCGCCACCGCTGAGGGCACACCCCTGCTGGTGATGACCAGCGGCATCCATCGGGTGAACCTCCGCCGCCTCGGGAGCCGGATCGGCACCACCATCAAACGTGCCGACGCCGAGTTCGTCCGTACCCATACCTCTCAGCCGATCGGCGGTGTGGCGCCGTTCGGTCACCCGCGGCACATCCGGACGATCATCGACGTCGACCTGGCGGCGCACGACCTGCTGTGGGCCGGCGGTGGCATCCCGCACGCTGTCTTCCCGCTGACCTACGCCGACCTGGTCGCCCTCACCGAAGGCGAGGAACTCCCGGTCGCTTGAGTTCTCAGCTGCGGCCCAGGACCTCGAGCACCTCTGAGTCCGTGGTCTGGGTGAAGTCCACGTAGTGCTCGCCGACCGCACGGAACGGTTCAGGGCGGAGGGGGCACACCACGTCGTCGGCCAGCCGCTCGAGTTCCTGACAGGCGGCTGAGGCGCCGACCGGTGCCGCCGCGACGACGTACGAGGCCCCGGCTCGCCGGACTGCGGTCACTGCGACCCGCATGGTTGCCCCAGTCGCCAGCCCGTCGTCCACGAGGATCACCGCCCGACCGGCGACCGGTGGCGCGGAACCGAAGACCGCGACCCGGTCTCGCAGCAGTGCTGTCTCTCGCTCGACCAACCGGGACATTCGATGCTCGGACAGACCCAGCCGGCGGATCAAGTCGGTGTTGATCACCTGCTCGATCCGGTCCCCGATCGCGGCGAGCGCTCCGATGGCCAGCTCGGGCTCCCCAGGGGCTCCCAGTTTGCGCACCACCAGTACCGACACGGCAACGCCCAGGGCTTGGGCGAGTGGAGCAGCGACCGGTACGCCCCCGCGTGGCAGAGCGAGCACGACCGGTCCCACGACACCCGGACTGGGATCGAGTTCGTCTCGACCACCGAGCAGCGAAGGATCGAGGGTGCGCAGGATTTCCTCGGCGAGAGCCCGACCGGCCTCGGCCCGATCGGCGTACCGAGTCGGACCGATCATGACCGGCCCTCCATCACGACCGAATCCGGCGGAGCGGACTCAGCCGGCGTGAGCGGCGATCGCCGCCCGGTAGACGTCCACGGTCTCCGCGGCGATCTTGGCCCAGGAGAACTCGTCGATGCACCGCTGCCGGCCTGCCAGCCCGAAGGCCGACGCCCGACTCGGATCCCGGGTCAGCTCGTTGATCTTGGTCGCCATGCCCTGCTCGAACTCGGCGACGGCCGCCGGGTCGTCGGCCTGCGCCGGGTCGTAGGGCACCAGGTAGCCGGTCTCGCCGTCGATGACGACCTCGGGGATGCCGCCGACCGCCGACGCGACCACGGCCGTCTCACAGGCCATCGCTTCCAGGTTGACGATGCCGAGCGGCTCGTACACCGACGGGCAGGCGAACACCGTCGCGTGCGAGAGGACCTGACGGACCTGCGCCCGAGGCAGCATCTTCTCGATCCAGATCACATTGCCGCGCTTCGCCTCCACGGTCGCGAACGCATCGCCGATCTGCTGCGCGATCTCGGGGGTGTCGGGAGCGCCGGCGAGGAGTACCAGCTGAGTGTCGGGATCCAGGTGCTCGGCCGCCCGGACCAGGTGGATCAGACCCTTCTGCCGGGTGATCCGCCCGACGAAGACCACCGACGGCTTGTCCAGGTCGATGCCCAGATTCGTCACGATGTCGGTGCCGGTGTCGGGGGCGAACTCATCGGTGTCGATGCCGTTGCGGACCACGTGCACCTTCGCCGGGTCCAGATCTCGATAGGAATCGAGCGTGTCGGTACGCATCCCGTCGCTGACCGCGATCACCGCGTCGGCGGCTTCGAAGGCGGTCCGCTCCGCCCAGGACGACAGCCGATAGCCGCCACCGAGCTGCTCGGCCTTCCACGGCCGGTGCGGCTCGAGCGAGTGGGCCGTGGTCACGTGTGGGATGTCCTGGAACATCGCGCCCAGCATGCCGCCGAGATTCGCGTACCAGGTATGGGAATGGATCAGATCGACCTGCGGCACGGCGGCCGCCATCGCGATGTCGGCGCCGAAGACGCGCAAGGCGGCGTTGGCGCCTTCGGGATAGGTCTCCGCGTGTGCGGTCGCTCCTTCCCGCGGCTCACCCATGCACTGCACATCGACGTCGATCAGCTTGCGCAGTTGCGGCACGAGTTGGGCCACGTGCACACCGGCGCCGCCATAGATCGATGGCGGATACTCCCGGGTGAACAACGAGATGCTGAGACGGTCACCGTTCGCTGGGCTCATGCTGGGCATCGTTGCACAGCCCGCACGGTGTCGAAAAGGGACCGCGGATCCGTGGGCGGGAGCGCCTGCCCTGCCACCCGTCTGTCGCCGGTCGAGGCAGGGTCTTCCCACCGAACACGACACACACCGGCAACTGCTTGTCGGCCGGCCGCGGGAGCGCCTAGTTTGATCCGGGATCGGGGTGCCGGTCTCGATCCGGCGCCGAGCAAGGATAGGTTTCATCCCATGGCAACCTCGCGTCCCAAGGTTCTTGCGATCGTCCTGGCCGGCGGTGAAGGCAAGCGGTTGATGCCGCTCACCAAGGACCGCGCCAAGCCCGCGGTCCCCTTCGGTGGGACCTACCGACTGATCGATTTCGTGCTGTCCAATCTCGCCAATGCCGAGATGCGACAGATCGCCGTGCTGACCCAGTACAAGTCCCATTCACTCGATCGCCACATCTCGCTGACCTGGCGGATGTCGACGCTGCTCGGCAACTATGTGACGCCGGTGCCGGCGCAGCAGCGCCTCGGGCCTCGGTGGTATCAGGGCAGTGCCGACGCGATCTTCCAGTCGATGAACCTGTTCGTCGACGAGGATCCGGACTATGTCGTGGTGTTCGGTGCGGACAACATCTACCGGATGGACGTCTCGCAGATGCTGGACGCCCACATCCAGGGCGGACTGGACTGCACCGTCGCCGGCATTCGCGTACCGCGCAACCAGGCGAGCGCCTTCGGCGTGATCGACGCCGGTGCCGACAACAAGATCAAAGAGTTCTTGGAGAAGCCCGCCGATCCGCCCGGTCTGCCCGACGATCCCGAGGCGTCGTTCGCTTCGATGGGCAACTACATCTTCACCTGTGATGCGCTGGTGCAGGCCCTGCAGGAAGACTCCACCAACCTCGATTCGCGCCACGACATGGGCGGCGACATCATCCCGAGCTTCGTGTCTCAGGGAAACGCCCAGGTCTACGACTTCACCGCCAACGATGTGCCGGGGACCGGGGAGCGCGACAAGGCGTACTGGCGGGACGTCGGTTCGGTCGACGCCTACCACGAGGCCCACATGGACCTCGTCTCGGTCGACCCGGTGTTCAACCTCTACAACACCAAGTGGCCGATCTGGAGCAATATGCCGCAGTTGCCGGGTGCCAAGTTCACCCTGAACGGCACGGCCACCGACTCGATCGTCAGCCAGGGCTGCATCATCTCCGGCGGTCGGATCGACCAGTCGGTGCTGTCCCCGAACGTCCGGGTGGCCAACAACGCCACCATCCGGCAGTCGGTGATCTTCCACAACACCCGGATCGGTGAGGGTGCGGTGATCGAGCGCGCCATCCTCGACAAGAACGTGCTGGTCGAGGCTGGTGCGACCGTCGGTGTCGATCTCGACCAGGACCGCGCCCGCGGCTACACGATCTCCGACGGCGGCATCACCGTCGTCGGCAAGGGCATCACCGTCCGGAGATGACGGCAGTTGGCGCTCCTGATGCCTGCACTAGCAGTCGTCAGGAGCGCTGGCGAGTGACGACTCCCGTCGCGATTCAATCGGCGCGCAGCGGAACAGCGAGTGACGATTAACGCTGCTTCACCGCGACGAGCAGGCCGTCGCCGACGGGGAGCAGGGCGGGGCGGAGGGTTTCGTCGTCGGTGACCATGCTGAGGGCGTCCCGGATGGCGATGGTCTCGTCGTCCTCGTTGGTCGGGTCGGCGGTGCGGTCGTGCCACAGCGCGTTGTCGACAGCGAGAATCCCGCCGGGGCGGAGCAGCCGCACGCCCTGCTCCACATAGGCCGGATATTCGACCTTGTCGGCGTCGATGAAGACCAGGTCGTAAGCGCCGTCGCTGAGCCGAGGGAGCACATTCAGGGCAGCACCGGCGATCAGCCGGAAGCGCTGGGTCGGGATGCCGACCGACAGGAACGCCTTCCGGGCGACCCGCTGGTGCTCGGGCTCGATGTCGATGCTGGTGAGGATGCCGTCGGGCTGCATGCCGGCGAACAGGGCGAGCCCGGAAACCCCTGAGCCGGTGCCGATCTCCACGACCGCCTTGGCGTGAACCACGGATGCCAGGAAGGTCAGCGCGCTCGCGCTGCCGCGGCCCAACGGCGCGACACCCAAGGGTGCAGCGGCCGCACGTGCTTCGGCGGCAGCCTCGGACTCGGCGATGAGATCCTCCGCATACGCCCAGGATGCGGCACTGGGAGCGGACTTCACGGCGGTCTTGACAGGTACGGCGGTCACGGACGTCAAGCCTAGTGGTTGTCAACCGAAGCAGGCACCGGGGCAATAACATGTGGTTACGAGCAGGTGATCGTCGCGCCGGCTGCCGACCCCCGGCACAGCAACTTCTATGGTTTGGCCAGTGGTCACCTGGCTTGGACGACAAATTCCACGGTTAGGATGCCTCAATGACCCCCGCGCCTCCGTTCGGACGCCTGCTCACGGCGATGGTGACACCGTTCACCGACGAGGGGAAGGTCGACTACGACGGTGCTGCGGCGCTGGCGACATACCTGGTCGACGAGTTGGGGAACGACGGGCTGGTGATCAGCGGAACGACCGGGGAGTCGCCGACCACCACCGACGCCGAGAAGGGCGAGCTGCTGCGGGTCGTCATCAACGCCGTCGGCGACCGCGCGAGCGTCGTGGCCGGGGTCGGCACCTTCAGCACCGAGCACACGCAGGCGTTGGCTGCGGCGGCCGCTCGCGACGGAGCCGCCGGGCTCCTGGTGGTGACGCCCTACTACTCGCGGCCGCCGCAGAATGGTCTGCTGACGCACTTCACCGCGGTGGCCGACGCCGCCGAGCTGCCGATCATGCTGTACGACATCCCGCACCGGGCCGGCGTACCGATCGCCACCGACACCATGCTCCGACTGGCCGAGCACCCGCAGATCGTGGCGGTCAAGGATGCCAAGAAGGACCTGGAAGCCTCGGCGACGGTGATGGCTCGCACCGAGCTGGCCTATTACTCCGGTGACGACGCGGTCACCCTGCCGCTGCTCTCGATCGGAGGCGTCGGCGTGGTCGGTACGTCGACGCACTTCAGCGGGCGCGGCATGAAGGCGCTGATCGAGGCCTACCTCGCCGGCGACGTGGCCGGGGCGCTGGCCTGGCACCGGAAGCTGCTGCCGATCTTCACCGGCGTCTTCGCCACCCAGGGCTGCATCTTGGTCAAGGCCGGTCTGCGCCTGCAGGGCTACGGCAATGGTCTGTTGCGCTCGCCCATGCCGACGGCGTCCGATGACGAGATCGCGGGCCTGGTTCTCGCCCTGGAGGCCGCGGACCTCCCGGCCGGTAACATCCGAGGGAACGTCTGAGCCCACCGCGGCGTTCTACCCGGGAAGACCGTTCTGTCCGGGAGATTTTGCTCACAGACAGCCCCGAGCACAGGCTGCTGCAAGGTTCATCTCAGTCTTCGCCCAGGATCATCCGGGAGGATCGGAGTCCGTTGGTGATCGACAGGCAGGGAAGGGAGGCGTCATGGCTCGCTGGCCGGCGCCCGAAACCGTCCCGGGGAACACAGTGTCGGCTGTCGCGGTGACAGCGGCTCCCGTGCGTGCGTGGGCGCCCCCTGTCCCGCAGCCGTGGACGCCGCCGAGCTGGGAGCAGATCGTCCGTGACCACAGTGCGCGGGTCTATCGGTTGGCTTACCGGCTGACCGGCAACCCTCACGACGCCGAAGACCTCACTCAGGACGTCTTCATCCGCGTTTTCCGTTCGCTGCACACGTTCCAGCCGGGTACGTTCGAAGGCTGGCTGCACCGCATCACCACCAACCTGTTCTTGGACTCGGCCCGTCGCAAGCAGAAGATCCGCTTCGACGGCCTCGCCGACGGCGCCGACGAGCGGCTCCCCAGCAACTGGCCAACTCCGTCGGAGGTGCTCGCCGACGCGGGTCTCGATCATGACGTCGCCGCCGCCTTGGCTGCGTTGTCGCCGGAGTTCCGCGCTGCTGTGGTGCTCTGTGACATCGAGGGCCTGACGTACGAGGAGATCGCCGAGGTCCTGGACACCAAGATCGGCACAGTTCGCAGTCGTATCCACCGTGGTCGGGCCCAGTTGCGTACGGCGCTGGAGCACCGGCGGCCCAGCGGTGAGCGAGAGCGCTACCTGGGTGTCGAGGTCGAACAGGGCGGGATGCCGGCGCTCGCCGGTCAGTCGACACCGGGGTACGCGAGGGGTTCGTGAGTGCGGAATCGTGCGCTGATCTGGACGAGTTCCGGTCGGCGTATCTCGATGGCGCACTGGAAGACAGCGACCGTGAGCGGCTCTTGGCACATCTGGTCGATTGCGCCGACTGTCGGCGCGATGTCGCGGAGATGCGGCACCTCAGATCGCTGCTGACCGCGGCCGGCACTCCGGATTCCGCGCCGGTGGACCTGTCGGACCGGCTTGTCTCGATCGCCGGTGAGGAAGCCACCCAACCATTGTGGACTCGCCCGTTTCGCCGGACCCCGAGGCCCGGCCGGCTGCCTACCCGGCAGCAATTGGTACGTGCACGCGTGCTGGCTGCCGTTATGGGCTCCGGCCTGGCCGTGCTGGCCATCCTCGGCATCGGATACGTCAGCGCGCCGACCGTGAGTCTGGCGAGCGTCGATCCGACGAGGCAGGCCACCATCGAGTTCACCACCGCCGTCTCCGGCTTTCCCCTCGACGGTCGGGTGAGTGGGGCCCTGCAGGGTCTGGCGCCGTCCGCCTCGACCGGTGCCGACCGTCCTCAGGTGATCTCACGGTCAGGCAGAGCCATCTCCGAGCCGAAGGCGATCAAGCTCTTGGTGAACGCAGGTGAGGCGAGCTGGGAGATGAGTTACACCGCGACGCAGGTCGTCACGGCGAACCGGGACGGCCAGCAGGTGAGCAATACGGTGCAGGTGATCAGCCGCGGCGACGCCGGCTTGGAGCTGCGGACCGTGCCGAAGGATTCGTCGGCGGCGCCGGTCACCTTGACCTACATCGAATCGGAGCATTCGAGCCGGATCGCCGACGCCGATCTGGTCCAGTTGCTGGCGACTCACTATGTGCTGAGGGGCTGGAAGGACCAGTCGTACGGTGATCGTCCTGCCCGCGTGGTCGAGGCTGTCAAGCCCGAGACGCTGGCTCCCAGCCAGGCAGCTGATCCTACGGTTGCAGCGGGAGCCGCGCCGACGGCTCCCGGGGAATTGGACGGGGTTGTCGCCCGCTGGTGGATCGATGATCAGATGTCGTTGATCCTGGGACAGGAGACATTCGACGGTCGTGGCAACCTGGTGACCTCGAGTCGCCTGACCGACCTGCGGCGTGGATTGGTGAGTGAGGATGCCGTCTCGCTGCCTGCTTCGCCCGCGCGGACGACGACGGCGCTCACACTTTCGCGAGCGGCTGAGTTGCGCAAGGACGGCTGGATCTGCGCCGACCGACTGGCCGGCTTGCAGTTGCAGCGAATCCGCACCGACGGTCCCACCGACCCTGATCTGGTGCACCTGATCTACAGCGACGGACTCACCACAGTCAGTGTGGTCGAACAGCGAGGCCGACTGGACGATCCACCGGCCGGTAGCATCCGGAACGAGACACTGGGTGCCTGGGTCACGAAGGGGATGCCGAGCACCGCGACCTGGTCCTCGGGTGATGTCGTGCTGACCGCGGTGACCGATGGATCCCCTGTGACGCTCGCCGCCGCTGTGGCCGCACTTCCGCACAAGGCACTCCGCGGCCAGACTACGATTGAGCGCGTTCGTGCGGGCTGGTCCCGCGTCCTAGGGCGATGAGCGGTGGCAAGGAATGACTGACCAGGACCGCTCGGCGGCGGCTGAGGGTGACCGGCCGGCAGGTGAGTCCGACGCCGACTGGTTCTTCCGGGACCGGTCGGGCTCGGCTCAGCACAGCGACGCCCCCAACGCCTACTACGGTCCGTTCGGCCAGCGGCAACCGTCGGCCGACGATCCCACGCGGGTGCTGCCCGGCTACGGGCCCAGCTATCCGTCGCCGACCGGTTCGCCGTACCCGGCTCCCGGTCCGGCAGCGTCCGGCGGTGGCACGTCGCAGAGGCCGATGCAGCAGACTCAACTGCCGCCTGCCGCGGTGCGTTCACCGGTTCCTCCGCAAAGTCCGGGACGTACGGCCACAGTCACCGGTGGTACGCCGCGCCGACCGCGTCCCGGACTCGTCCTGCTGCTCTCGGTGCTGCTGGCGGCACTGGTGGGCACCGCGGCCGGGTACGGTGGCGCGAAGCTCGCGAACTCCGGTGCGCCGACTCCGAGCACGCCGAGTACCGCACCGCTGCCGCGTCCGTCCACGACCGACGGTGTGCCGCGCACATCGGTGTCCCCCGTGCCCGGCCAGATCGACACCGTGCAGGTCGCCGCGACGGCATTGCCAAGCACGGTGATGATCCGGGTCGGGTCGGGCCGGTCCGGCGGAACCGGTTCCGGGTTCGTCCTGGACACCGATGGCCACATCATGACCAACAACCATGTCGTCGCCGATGCTGCCGACGGCGGCCGGATCACGGTGGTGTTCTCCGACGGAGCCCAGGTCGAGGCCGAACTCGTCGGACGCAGTCCGTCGTACGATCTCGCCGTGATCAAGCTGGACGGCGAGCACGACCTCGTACCGATGGCGATCGGCGACTCCGACAACGTCCAGGTCGGGGAGTCGGTGGTGGCGATCGGTTCGCCACTGGCGTTGGCCAGCACCGTCACGCAGGGGATCGTGAGTGCGAAGAACCGCCCGGTGGTGGTCAACTCCAACTCCAACGCCGCGGACTCGCCGAGTGCCTATATCAACGGCATCCAGACCGATGCCGCGATCAATCCCGGCAACTCCGGCGGGCCGCTGGTCGACGCCGGTGCACGGGTGATCGGGGTGAATTCGGCGATCTTGACGTTGGGGCAAAGCGCGGACACGGGCGGCAATATCGGTCTCGGCTTCGCCATCCCGATCAACCAGGCGATGGTGATCGGCAAGCAGCTGATCTCCGAAGGCAGGGCGACCTATCCGGTGATCGGAGTCAATGTCGGCGATGACTCCGGTGCGGGCGTCCGGCTCTCCCAGGTCGATGCCGATGGGCCCGCGGACCAGGCCGGACTTCGGGTCGACGATGTGATCACCAAGATCGACGATCAGGCGGTCGACACCGCCGCCGAGTTGATCGTCGCGATCCGAACTCATCGTCCCGGCGATAAGGTCACTTTGACCTATCAGCGCGGCGCGCAGGAGCAAACCGCCGAAGTGACCTTGGGGAGTCGTGAAGGTTAGCGTGAGCAGATGTTCGACGTAGGGGCCCCGGAGCTCCTGGTCCTGGCGGTCCTCGCCGTGATCTTGTTCGGCCCGGAGAAGCTGCCCGAGTTCGCCCGTAAGGCGGCGCGGGTGATCAACTACGTCCGCAACGTGGCCGGCAGTGCACAGCAGCAGTTGAAGGACGAGCTGGGCCCGGAGTTCTCCGATGTCGATGTCCGCGATCTGAACCCCAAGACCTTCATCCAGAAGCACCTGCTGGACGACGTCGAACCGCTGGTCGACGACGTCAAGAAGGAGCTCGCCGACGGCACGTCCGCCGGGCGTACCGCTGCCGCCGATGTGTCGTCGGCGATCGATGATGCCAAGAGTGCGAGCCGATCGAAAGGTTCTACCGCCGCGGGTGCGGTGGGTGCCGCAGCGGCGGTTGGCGCCGGGGCCGCGATTGGTGGGGCGGCTGTGGCTGGTGCATCGACGACCAATGGCGTCGCCGTTCCCCGAGTTCTCACTCCCTTCGACCCCGACGCTACCTAGTCTCACTCGCTGTTCGGCTGCGCTCCCAAGACTCCGTCTTCGCTCCTCGTTCGCAAGACGAAAAGCGTGTCTTGCTCTCTCGTCGTTCCAGACGGAGCCCTCGCTCCGCCTCACGGCCGCTCGCGACGGGGTCGCCGCTCCGCGGGACTAACGGCCGGTGGGGGAGAGGCCCAGTTGGCGACCGGCGAGCCTGCGGCCGCGCTTGTCCAACTGTTCGGCGATCCTGTTGAGGGCGATGCCGGCGGGTGAGTCAGGATCGCCGGCAGTGACCGGTACGCCTTCGTCGCCGGCAAGTCGCAGAGTCGGATCCAGAGGGACCTGCCCCAGGACCGGCACCTGATAGCCGAGCCGGGTGGTCAGCTTGGTGGCAACTTCCTCACCGCCGCCAGAACCGAACACCTCGACCCGGTGGGGCTGGTCGCAATGCGGGCAAACCGTCTCCAGGTAGGCCATGTTTTCCACCACGCCGATCACCCGCTGGTTCATCATCGAGGCCATGGTCCCGGCTCGCTCGGCTACCTCCGCCGCCGCCTGCTGAGGGGTGGTCACCACGATCACCTCGGCGTTCGGCAACTTCTGGCCGAGCGAGATCGCCACATCGCCGGTGCCCGGGGGCAGATCCAGCAGCAGGAAGTCCAGGTCACCCCAATAGACGTCGGCCAGCATCTGGGTCAACGCGCGGTCCAGGATCGGCCCGCGCCAGGCGACCACCTGGTCCCGGCTGGGTTTGAGCATCCCGATCGAAATCGCCTTCAGTCCATTGGTGGGCACCGGCATGATCATGTCCTCGACCGCGGTCGGACGAGCGTCGGCGACTCCCAGCATCGCAGGGATCGAGTGGCCGTAGATGTCGGCATCGAGCACGCCGACCGTCCGTCCGAGCCGAGTCAGCGCCATCGCCAGATTGACGGTCACCGAGGACTTGCCGACACCACCCTTGCCGGAGGCCACGGCGATCACCGTGGTCAGTGAGTCCGGCCGCGCGAAGGGGATCTCCCGCTCCGCCTGGCCGCCCTTCAGCTGGTCCCGGAGCTGCGCCCGCTGCTGGTCGTTCATCACGCCGAGATCCACCTGGACCGATTCGACGCCCTCGACCGAAGTGACCGCAGCCGTGACATCGCGCCGCAGGGTGTCGCGCATCGGGCACCCGGAAACCGTCAGCAACACCTCGACCCGGACAGTTCCGGGCGCGATCTCCTCGCAGGCCGCAACCATCCCGAGTTCGGTGATCGGCCGCCGGATCTCGGGGTCGTTCACCCCCGCCAGGGCGGCGCGGACACGATCGAGGAGCGGAGCGGTAGTCGAGACGGGCACCGACCCAGGTTAGTTCCCGTACGCCATCGCCACCGCCGACTGTGTTGGAGTAGACAGCTCCGGAGGCTGTCAGGGAGCCCATAGCGCAGCGATCGGCACGGCGAGGACGTGGTCGGTCAGCGGGAAGACGCGCGGACCGGTGTGGATCACAAGGCCGGCCACGAACCTGGATCCGAGCCGGTCGTGGAGCCACTCCAGGTGACGGGCGTCAGTTGGTGAGGGTGCTGATGTCGCCTTGATCTCCGCCGCGATCACGTTGCCGTCTCGCGTCTCGACGAGCAGGTCGATCTCGCGACGCCCGTTGGCGTCGCGCAGGTGGTACAGGTCTGCGCCGATGATGCTCAGGGCGCACTCGGCACGGAACTGAGCAGCGACGAGCGTGTCGAGGATCCTCCCGAGTAGGTTCCCGTCGCGCATGGCGGCGCGACGGTCGATGCGCAACAACGAGCCGACCAGCCCGGGGTCGATCAGGTATCGCTTGGGCAGACGAACCGCGCGGTCCATCAGGTTGCCGGCCCATGCCGGAACACGTTGGGTGATCATGACGAGGTCGAGGAGATCGTCGTATCTGACGGCCGAGTCCCGGTCGATTCCCGCGGCGTCGTACAGGAGCTTGTGAGTGGGTACGCCGGCCGTGTTGGCAGCGATGGCATGAAGGTACCTGCGTAGACGCACCGGATCTCGGTCCAGCCCGAGTGCTGCGGCTTCACGCGTGACCAGGTGGTCGACATATCCGCCCAGCCAGCGATCCCGTGCCCGGCCGGCGGGTGCGCGAACGGCCTCCGGCCAGCCGCTGGCCAACGCCAGATCGAGATAGGCGGGGACGTCCCAGCTCCCTATCGGATCGCTGAAGGCATCTGATCCATCGGCGAGGATCCGGTCGATGAGGGAGGCCCCGGCGGGGTCGCCGTACCGTTCCCGGCCGACGAGTGGGTACATCGTCAACCGAACGATCCTCCCGGTGGCCGGCCAGCCAGACGTCGTCAGGTCGGCCTGCGACGAGCCGGTGAGGATGAATCGACCTGGACGGGGATCGTCGTCCACGGCTCGTTTGACCGCGGCGAGAACCTCCGGAGCCAGTTGCCACTCATCGATCAGGACCGGTTCCTCCAGTCCGCGGAGGGCCGCATCCGGATCTGCCCGAACGACGGATGCCTGGGCAGGGACGTCCAGACGAAGTAGCGAGCGACAGTGGCGTCGGGCGGTCGTGGTCTTGCCACACGCGCGCGGACCGACGATGAGCACTGCCGGATGTGCAACCAGGACATCGCTCAACTCCGGGTCAAGTATGCGGGGAAGATAGCTGGTCACGGGCACCTCCATGCGATCTGTAGGCCGAAGATAGCACGTGGTGTAGGCATGATTTAGCACATCCTCGATACCCGATTTAGCACGCCTGGTATGCAGTGGAACTGAGGCACGGTCCACGCAGGCGGTGGCCTCATGACTCCCGGTCGTTCAGCGCACCGGGTCGGTCAGTACCTCGTGGATCACCCGGCGGGCCTCAGCAGCGGCGGTCGGGTCGGTCCCGCGGTTTCCGACGACGGTGATCAGGGCCTTCCACAGACACCAGCCGCGTCCGCGAGCCCAGGTGTCGTGATCGAGCTTCAGGGCGTCCGCGTACGCCGGTCGTGCCGAGGGCGGCAGCAGAGTCCAGGCCAGCACCCCAGGTGCTGGCGACGGCCTCGGTCAGGATCGCGGCGGCAGCCCTCGTCTCCGCCGCTGTCAGCTCACCGAGATCGGCGAGCGTGCGCAAGGCGGTGTCGGCCTCATCGACGTACACCCCGAACGGCGCGCCGCGCCACCAGTTGTGCTCGCCGGGCCAGCTCGAGATCCGGTGGCGCTTCGTCAGCAGCCACGTCGACACCCGCTCACATCAGCGCTCGCCTCGACGTTGCTCACCTCGACGCTGCTCGCCCAGCTGACTGCGCTCGCGCTCTCGTTCCTCGTCGTCGAGGTCGGCCAGGATCGAGCGCAGTTCGTTGCGCAACTCCGAGCGCAGATAGTCCCTGGTGGCGAGTTCGCCGACCGACATCCGCAGTCCGGCAATCTCTCGGGCGAGATAGTCCATGTCGGCTCGGCTCTGGGCGGCCTGCTCCCGATCCCGCTCCAGGGCGACCCGGTCCCGCGCCTCTTGCCGGTTCTGGGCCAGCAGGATCAGCGGGGCGGCGTACGAGGCTTGCAGCGACAAGATCAGGGTCAAGAAGATGAACGGATACGTGTCGAACTGGGGACGGGGCGGGCCGAACGGGATGTTCCACAGCACCCAGCAGATGATGATGATGGTCATCCACGCCAGGAATCGGGCCGTGCCCATGAACCTGGCGAATCCCTCGGCGAATTGGCCGAAGGCGTCTCGATCCCAACGGAACCGAGGCAGCAGCGAGCGTGTCCGGCGTCCGGGGGTGTTGAGCCGTTCCGGGTCGCGCTCCGCCCTAGCCACAGCTCACCGTCCTAGCCACCGCTCACCGCCCGCCCCCGCCCGCGCCGGCCGAGCGCGGCCTGTGCCGAGAGTGCATCCATCTGGGTGCCACGCCAGTCGGGAGGCAGTACGTGGTCGAGCACGTCATCGACGGTGACCGCACCGTGCAGCCGTTTGGCCGCATCGACAACCGGCGCGTTCACCAGGTTGTACGTCGCAAAATAGCGCGACACCACACCCAGCCGGGTCTGCGGCGTCAACGGTTCCAACTCGGCGTCGATCAGCGTCGACACCAGGGTGGATGGCGGCTCTCGCAGCAGTCGTTGGAAATGGACCCCGCCGATGTAGCGGCCGGTCGGCGTCTCCAGGGGAGACCGGCACACGTAGACCATGCAGGCGAGCGCCGGAGTGAGTTCGGCATCGCGCACCTTGGCCAGTGCCTCCGCCACGGTGGCGCCCGGCGGGAGGATCACCGGCTCCGGGGTCATCATGCCGCCGGCGGTGAAGTCCTCGTAGACCAGCAGCCGGCGTACGTCCTTGGCCTCCTCCGGCTCCATCCGATTCAGTAGTCGCTCGGCAACCTCGGGGGTCAACTCGGCGATCAGGTCGGCGGCGTCGTCGGGGTCCATCTCCTCGAGTACGTCCGCGGCCCGTTCCGGATCGAGTCCTTGGATGAGTTGCACCTGCTCCTCTTCCGGTAACTCCTCGATCGCGTGCGCCAGCGTCTCGTCATCCAGTGCCGCCGCCACTTCGGCCCGGCGCTCGGAGGACATGTCGTGCAGTTCGCGGGCGATGTCGGCCGGCTTCATGTCCTCGAAGACGGCCAGCAGGTGATCGGTGCCCTGCCCGGTGTCGTCCAGGCCGGTGATCCGCACCTCGTCCCAGTCGAGGATCGTGACGTGACCACGGCGACCGAAGCCACGGGATTTGGCCTCGCGGATCGCGACCTCGCTGAGTTCCCACTCGTGCATCCGTACGGCCTGCATGGCGACATCGAAGACGACCGCCGGCACCGGTGGGTCGATTCGCTCGGCCCGCCGGTCGAAGAGGTCGTCGATCACCAAGATCTCCGCCTCCCGGCGTTCGAACCGTCGGGTGTTGAGTGTGCCGGAGATGACGACCTGCAACGGGTCGATGCTGCGGACCCGGGCCATCGAGATGAAGATGCGGTGCCGGGCGAAGAGTTCGACCAGCAATCCCTTGACTCGGGGCGGTCGGCCGTCGGCTCGACGTTGCACGATGACGTCGCGAACGCGCCCGAGCTGGTCGCTGGCCACGTCCAGGACGGGCAGGTTCTTCAGCCGGGAGATGAAGACCGAGGTCTCACGCGCCACCAGGCGAGGGTATCCGGCCACTACCCGATCAGGTGGCCCCGGCCGCTCGCGTGTCCGGCAGCGTGCCGGTGCCTGACCGCTGACGGGTGCCGCAACCGACGTTCGACGCTGTTGTGCCTGCAGGGTCCGGAGCAATGTCGCTGATAGCGTTCGAGCTGGCTTGGGGGAGCACGGAGCACTCGGACGAGGAGATCTCACGTGGCTCGATCACGCGCACAGCTGACCGGCAGGGCAAGTCTGGTCATCGGACTCGCGCTGCTGCTCGTCGGTCTGGTCGCACCCGTCCAGCCGGCTGCCGCCGCCAAGGTCAGCGATCCGGCTCTGGCCAAGAAGCTGGCGTCGCTGATGAAGGACTCGCGGGTCACCGGCGGCAAGACCGGGGTGGCCGTCTTCGATGCGACGACAGGCAGCGAGCTGTATCAGCGCAAGGGCAGCCAGGCCCTGATGCCCGCGTCGAACACGAAGATCCTCACCGCGGCGGCCGCGATGCACACGCTGGGCCCGGATTATCGCTTCAAGACCGAGGCGATCAAGCGGGCCAAGGTCACCGGCAGCACGCTGAACGGGCGCCTGTATCTCAAGGGGTACGGCGACCCGACGGCTCGCCAGAGCGACTACGCCTCGCTGGCCAAGCAGGTCCGGGCCGCCGGGATCAAGACGGTGACCGGGAAGCTGGTCGTGGACGCGAGCTATTTCGACAGTGTCCGCTACAACCCGACCTGGCGGACCAGCTATGCCGATGAGTACTACGCCGCCCCCATCTCAGCCTTGACTCTGGCGCCGAATGCCGACTACGACTCCGGCACCGTGATCGTCAAATACCGCGCCGGGAAGGTCGGCAAGAAGGCCAAGATCACCACCACACCGGCAGCGGCGAAGTCGTACTTGACGATCAAGAACCTCACCACGACGGGGGCGAAGGGCTCCTCGACGACCGCGACGGTCGGCCGCTCGTACGGCTCGGGCACCATCACCGTGCGCGGCCGAGTGCCCAGTGGTAGGTCGGGCAGCGCCCTGATCACCGTCCATCGCCCTGACTTGTACGCGGCAGCGGTCTTCCGGGCGGAGCTGAAGAAGGCCGGCGTCACCGTCCGGGGCGGAACCACGGTCCTCGCCACTCCCACCGACAAGCGGACGGTTCTGGCGACCGATTATTCGATGCCGTTGTCCGAGCTGCTGGTGCCGTTCATGAAGCTGTCCAACAACATGCACGCCGAGGCGCTCACGAAGGCGATGGGAGCCAAGCGTTCCGGTGCTCCTGGCACCTGGTCGAACGGGCTCGCGGCGACCCGGGCGTACCTGACCGCGCGGCAGGTGCCGATGGACGGCGTCTCGCTCTCGGACGGGTCCGGGCTGACCCGAGCCAATACGCTGACGGCGCGAGCTTTGGGAGAGCTGCTGGTCGCGGTGCAGTCCGAGCCGTGGTTCCCGGCGTTCAAGACATCGCTGCCGGTCGCCGGCAACACCAAGCGGATGGTCGGCGGCACGCTGCGTTATCGGATGAACAACACCCGGGCGGAGAACAATGCCTGGGCGAAGACCGGATCCTTGACCGGGGTGACGGCGCTGAGTGGCTATGTCAAGGGTCGGGACGGACATCTCTACGTGTTCTCGATGCTCAGCAACTACACCAAGACATCGCCCCGGCCGGTCGAGGACAAGCTGGTCGTCAGGCTGGCCGGCTGGCGTCGCTGACCGGGCCGGAGACACCAGGAGATCACAAGGTCGAGAGGTAGAATCCAGCCGCACAGACCCCGTCCAGAGGTGGCCCTCATGTCCTTCCAGCGTCCGCAACCCGGTTCGCTGTTCGAGTTGCAGTTTCCCCAGTCGGTGGGCATCTTCAACAGTTACGCCGAGGCGCAGAAGGCGGTGGACTACCTGGCGGACGAGCGCTTCCCGGTGCAGAATCTGGCGATCGTCGGCACCGAGCTGAAGTCGGTCGAACGGGTGCTCGGCCGCAAGTCCTGGAGCACCGTGATCTCGCAGGGGGTGTCGTCGGGCATCTCCACCGGTCTGCTGGTCGGACTGGTGATGCTGCTGTTCGCCAAGCCGCCGAGTGTCGCGCTGATGCTGGTGAGCTGTCTGGCGATCGGCATCGCGATCGGGATCACCTTCGCCGCCGTCGGCTATGCGATGACCAGAGGCAAACGCGATTTCACCTCGGTGACCCAGACCGTGGCCACCAAGTACGAGGTGCTGTGCGAGCACAAGGTCGCCGTCCAGGCCCGGGAGATGCTGCAGCAGCGCCCCGGTGGTCGCGCCGCCGCCTTCGAGTGACCCGGACTTTTGCACCGTTGTCCACCGCTCAGGTGGTTTTCGGTACAGAAGTCTTCAGCAGGTCAGCCGTGGCCGGAGATTGCCGGCCAACTCGACGGCGGCCTCGATCTCGGTCTTGCGAACGGCGACGCTCTCCACGTTGAAGCCGTACGGGATCCCGAGTCGGCGGCAGAAGGCGGCCAGGTCGTCGGCAGCACGCAGACAGTGCTGATAGCTGACCGGCAGCGGGTCGTCGGCGTAGGTGAGTTCGTTCTGCAGCCAGCGCGGCACCCGCACACCCAGCCACTGCAGGAACGCCAGCGTCTTCAGTGAGCCGCACATCGCCAGCGTGAAGATCACCGGTCGGGGCTCGATGGCGCGCTCCCGGCAGGCGTACAGGTAGTCCGACAAGACGCTCCGGGTGCCGTCGATGTCGTAGATCACCTGGCTCACGAAGAACGTGCAGCCGGCCTCCTGTTTGGCCAGCATCCGTAGGTGTTCGTCGCCGCGGGCGGTGTGCCGCTCGGTGATCATCACCGCTCCCAGGCCGAACTCCGGTTGCCGATCGGCCCGCAGCTGCTGGGCCTGGCGGAGGGTCGTACGGACCGGGTGGTCACTGGACGGCGCTCCGACGAACACCCCGAGTTGTTGTTCCGGATCGGTCTGCTCCAGCCAGGCGCCGAGCTGATCGGGTCCGTACTTCCCGACCGACCGGTAGAGGACCACCGGCTTGTCCCAGGCGGTGAGGTGTTCGGCGTAGTAGTCCGCCGGATCGATGGTCGACAGGTACGGGAACGGCCGGTCGTCGGCGATCCGATCGCTCTCGTCGTCGATGTCGTACACCACCAGGCCGTCGAGATCGAGCGGCGCCAACCGCTGCAGGGTGAGGCCCGCGATGCGCTCGCGATCCTCGACGGTGGTGCTGGTCTTCGGCGGAGTGATGCCGAACAGCAGCATCCCGCCCCGGCCGTCCTTGACCAGGGCTGGCAGCGAAGGACGCTTGCTCGACGCGATGCGGGAGCCGGCCGCGGTATCGGTCACGAGCAACTCAGTCGTCGGGAGCTCAGTCACGAGGAAGCAGGGTAGCCATCCACGCTTCGACGTCGGCGCTGGAACGGGGGAGAGCAGCCGACAGATTCTCGGCCCCGTCGGCCGTGATCACGATGTCGTCCTCGATCCGTACGCCGATGCCGCGCAGATTCTCCGGAGCCAGCTCGTCGTCGGCCTTGAAGTACAGACCCGGCTCGACGGTGATGATCATGCCTTCCACCAGGACACCGTCGCGGTACTTCTCCCGTCGGGCCTGCGCGCAGTCGTGCACGTCGATGCCGAGATGGTGCGAGGTCCCGTGCACCATCCAGCGTCGATGCTGCCCGCCCTCGGGGGACAGCGACTCCTCGGCACTGACCGGCAGCAGCCCCCACTCCTGAAGCTTGTGGGCCAGCACGGTGATCGCGGCCCGGTGCACATCGCTGAACTTCACGCCCGGCTTGGCGGCGTCCATGGCAGCCTGCTGGGCTTCCAGGACCGCCTCGTAGACCATCCGCTGGTCGTCGCTGAACCGCCCGCTGACCGGCAGCGTCCGGGTGATGTCGGCGGTGTAGAGGGTGTCGAGTTCGACGCCGGCATCGAGCAGCAGCAGATCGCCGTCGCGCAGGTCGCCGTCGTTGCGGATCCAGTGCAGAGTGCAGGCGTGCTCACCGGCGGCGGCGATCGTGTCGTAGCCGATCGCGTTGCCGGAGTGCCGGGCATGCAGGCCGAAGATCCCCTCGACCCAGCGCTCACCACGCCCGCGGCGCACCGCCTCGGGGAGATCGCGGACCACCGCCTCGAAGGCATCTGCGGTCCGGGCGCACGCCTCGCGCAGCTCGGCGATCTCGAAGTCGTCCTTGATCAGTCGCAACTCGCTCAGCGCCTCGGCCAGCTCGGCGTCCTCGGCCTTGACGGTCTCCTCGTCGACGGACTCGCGCAGCTCGTCGAGCTGTGCCGCGAGCGCCGGGTCGGCATCGCGCAGGATCCGGATCAGCGTCTCGGCGGCGTTCTTGGCCAGGTGCTCGTCCAACTCCGATCTCGGAACGCAGCGAATGCCGCACAGCGCGGCCATCTCCTCCAGAGACGGGCGACGCCCGACCCACATCTCGCCGTACCGGGCATCGGAGTAGAACTCCGCGGAGTCCCGCGGGGCTCGCGGGGTGAAGTAGAGCGCGGCGTCGTGACCGTCGTCGGTCGGCTCCAACACCAGGACGGCATCCGGCTCGCGGTCCGTGCCCAGCCCGGTGAGGTGGGCGAAAGCGGAATGCGGGCGGAACCGGTAGTCGGTGTCGTTGGAGCGGACCTTCAGCCCTCCGGCCGGGATGACCAGACGCTGGCCGGGGAACAGCTCGCTGATCTTCGCGCGGCGGGCACCGGCGGCCTCGGCCGCAGGGAGCTGAGCGGGCAACTCGGTGGGGTAGGGCGCCCACCCGTCGGCGATGAACGCCTTGAACGCTTCGGAGAACGGCGTCTGACGGTTGGGTAGTTCGGGCTGAGTCTCGCTCATCCGGCCAGTCTGTCACCCGTAGGGTGAGAACGTGCTGGACGTACGCGAGCGGTTGTCGGCGCCGGATCTGTCGGACCGGCTGATGCTGCTCGGATTCCGCGACGACGACCGGGCCGACACCCTGGCCGCGGCGACATCGGTGCTGGGACGCGCCGACCTGCTCGCTGTCGTGCAGCGGACGGCGGAACGGTTGCTGCCGGAGATCGGTTGCTTCCGCACCCCGGGAACGGGTGCGGTGCCCTCTCCGTGGCGAGAAGACGGGACCGATTCCTCGTACGGTGTCGGAGTTCTGGAACTGCTGGCCCTGCTCGCGAGCGTCGACGACGTCCGAGCCTTCCACGCTTCGCGGGGGATCGCGCCGGACGACTCCTGGCGAGCCTTGTCCGATCTCGGTCAGCAGGTGTTCGTGCATCGCCTCACGTACGGCAGCTTCGGCCTCCACACCCACGATTGGCTGCGAGTCGTCTGGTCGGGTGCGCTCTACTGGCTGGGACGATTGCAGTTCAACCTGCAACCCAGCACCGTCGGAGTCACCGGCTGGGAGTTGTCGACGCACATCCCGCGGTCCGGGCCGCTGAGCGCGGAGGAAGTGGACGCGTCCTTCGCGTGCGCGCGGCGATTCTTCGCCAAGCACTTCGACGACCATCCCGCAGACGCGTTCTTCTGCTCCAGCTGGCTGTTGGACCCCGAGCTCTGCCGCGTACTTCCGGAGTCGTCGAACATGGTCAAGTTCCAGCAGCGCTGGGCATTGGACGGCGAGCCGGCGATCGGCGACAACGACGCACTCTTCTTCACCTTCAGCCGGCGGCCACCGGTCGACCTCGATGCGTTGCCCCGGGACACCACCTTGCAACGTGCCATCATCGACCGGATCCGGGCCGGGAACCACTGGCAGGTCTGGGGCGGGCGCATCCCTTTCGCGGACCTGCCGGACAATTGCCTGGAAGGGGCTGCGGACGATGACTGAGCTATATCTGGTACGGCACGGGGAGACGACCTGGAGTGCCGGCGGTCGGCATACTTCGGTCACCGACCTCGGACTCACCGAGAACGGGGTTCGCCAGGCAGAGGCGCTGCGCGGGCATCTCGATCCGAGCGCCTTCGGGCTGATCTTGTCCAGCCCGCGGCAGCGGGCCCGCCGGACCGCTGAACTGGCCGGTTTCTCGGGTGCGTACCAGCCGGAGATCTGTGAGGACCTGGCCGAGTGGTTCTACGGCGAGTACGAAGGACTGACCAGCTCTCAGATCCATCAGATCGATCCGGGTTGGACGATCTTCAGCCATCCGACTCCCGGCGGTGAAACCCATGGTCAGCTCGGCGAGCGACTGGATCGCGTGATCGAGCGGATCCGAGACTCGGGGGTCGAACAGGCGATCTGCTTCAGCCATGGCCACGCGCTCCGGGCACTCGCCGTGCGCTGGCTCGGGCTCGACCTGAGGTGGGGTGCCCACTTCCCTTTGGACACCGGGACCGTGTCCGTCCTGGGCGCGGAAAAGGGCAAGCCGGCCATGCTGCGCTGGAACGTGGGGTAGCGGGACTGTAGTCGTCACTCGCTGTTCGCTCCGCGCTCAAGACTCTGCCTTCCCTCGTCGCTCGCAGACGAAAAGCGTGTCTGCTCGCTCCTCAGTCCAGGCAGAGCCGCGCTACGCTCTCGGCCGCTCGCGACGGGAGTCGTCTGGGGTCCTGCACTGCGCGACAGTTGAACAGTCGCGGAGTGTAGGACTTCCAGGAGCACTAGGGTTGGGCCACCGGGTCCGCGCCCATCCAGGAGGTCATCATCAAGGCCAGTACCGACGCCCAGAAGTTGTTGTTGCAGGTGCAAGCGCTCGACAGTGCGCTGCTCCAGTTCGCGCACCGTCGCCGGACGCTGCCGGAGCACGGCGAACTGCAGCGCCTCGCGGTGGAGTCGGAAGAACTCGACGATGCGCTGGTCGCCGCACAGACTGCGGTCAGCGATCTGGAGGCCGACCAGGAACGGGCCGAAGCCGACCTGGAACCGGTCCGGCAGCGGCTGGCCCGCAACCAGCAGCGGATCGCCGACGGTACGGTCGCCGACCCCAAGGCACTGAGTTCCATGGTCGAGGAGGTCGAGCATCTGAAGAAGCGGATCAGCGACCTCGAGGATGCCGAGCTGGAGGTGATGGAGGCCCTCGAGGAGGCGATTGCGACCAGGGACCGGCGACAGGCGGAGTCTGCCGAGCTGGCCGAGCGCATGCAGGCGGTGACCACAAAACGCGACGATCAACTGGCTGTGATCGAGCGCGACGCATCGGCTCGCCGCCAGGACCGCGACGCCCTGGCGCCCCAGGTGCCCGCCGACCTGCTGGCCCTCTACACCAAGATCGCGGCCGGGCACGGTGGCGTGGGGGCCGCGGAGTTGGTCCAGCGTCGCTGCACCGGCTGTCGGCTGGAGGTGAACGCGGCCGACCTGCGGACCTTCGCCGCCGCCGCACCGGATGAGGTGCTGCGCTGTGAGGAGTGCGGCCGGATCCTGGTCCGGACCGAGCAGTCCGGCATCTGAGGAGATCGCGGTCATGCCAGCTCGCATCGTCGCGCTGCCGACGACCGCCGCCCCGACGACCGCCGCCCCGACGACTTTGCAGGAAGCGCTCGCTGCGCTGCGAGCTCGACTGGAGATCCCGGCGCAGCTACCGGCATCGGTGACAGCGGCTGCCGAGCAGGCCGCGTCGCGAGTTCATCGACCGGCTCTGGATCGCACCGATCT
>JASGEZ010000103.1:0-32524 GCA_047605905.1 Microlunatus sp. | reverse complement strand
GAGGGATCGACCCGGATGGAGGCCAAGCGGCAGCGCCGGCGGGAGGGTCGCGAAGCCGGCCGCCGCCGCGTACCGATTCTGAGCGAGGCCGAGTTCCTGGCCCGGCGCGAGTCCGTGGTCCGCAAGATGATCATCCGGCAGCGCGAGGAGCTCTCCCAGATCGCGGTGCTCGAGGACGACATCCTGGTCGAGCACTACGTCGACCGGGAGTCCGCTGCATCGCTGATCGGCAATGTCTACCTCGGCCGGGTGCAGAACGTGCTGCCCTCGATGGAGGCCGCCTTCATCGACATCGGCCGCGGCCGCAACGCGGTGCTCTATGCCGGCGAGATCGACTGGGAGTCCTTCGGCGCGGGCGGCCAGCAGCGCAAGGTCGAGAACGTCCTCAAGTCCGGTCAGACCGTGTTGGTGCAGGTCACCAAGGACCCGGTCGGCGCCAAGGGTGCCCGGCTGACCAGCCACATCACCTTGCCCGGTCGCTACATCGTGTACGCGCCCGGCGGTCATCTGTCCGGCATCTCCCGCAAGCTTCCCGACACCGAACGCAAGCGGCTCAAGACGATCCTCAACGACCTGGTGCCCAGTGAGGCGAGCGTCATCGTGCGTACCGCTGCCGAAGGCGCGAGCGAGGATGAGCTGGTCCGTGACGTGAACCGGCTCAAGGCCCAATGGGAGGACATCGAGCGCAAGGTCAAGGCCGGTGGCGCTCCCAAGATGCTCTACGGCGAGCCCGATCTGACCGTACGCATCGTGCGTGATCTGTTCACCGAGGACTTCGCCGAGCTGATCATCCAGGGCAACGGCTCGATGACCGACGCGTACGACGCCGTCGACGCCTATGTCAGCCATGTCGCGCCGCACCTGCACGACCGGATGCGCCGCTGGGATGCCGACGCCGAGGGCGATCTGTTCGCCAGCTATCGGCTGGACGAGCAGATCGCGAAGGCGCTGGAGCGCAAGGTGTTCCTGCCCTCGGGCGGATCGCTGATCATCGATCGCACCGAGGCGATGACGGTGATCGACGTCAACACCGGCAAGTTCACCGGCAGCGGCGGCAATCTCGAGGCGACGGTCACCAGCAACAACCTCGAAGCGGCCGAGGAGATCGTCCGCCAGCTGCGGTTGCGCGACATCGGCGGCATCATCGTGATCGACTTCATCGACATGGTGCTGCCCAGCAACCGGGAGTTGCTGCTCCGTCGGCTCGTCGAGTGCCTGGGTCGCGACCGGACCCGGCACCAGGTCGCCGAGGTGACCAGTCTCGGACTCGTACAGATGACCCGGAAGAAGATCGGCACCGGTCTACTCGAGGCGTTCAGCGTCGAGTGCGAGCACTGCCACGGTCGCGGCTACGAGATCAGCGACGTACCGGTGGAGACCCAGAAGCAGCCGGACGGCGGCTCTCGCGATCAGCGAGGTCGGGGCCGGGGCCGTGGCGGCTCGTCGAACTCGAATTCCGGCTCGAATTCGAACGGCTCGTCCCGGCCGCCGTTCCCGATGCCGGCGCCGCCCCTGAACCGGCCGGAGCCGGTGCCTGCCGACGACCCCAGCTGACCACCGACTTGTCAGACCCTGTGGTCGCCAGGGCGACCGTGGAGTCTGACAAGTCGGAGTTGACCGCTAGGTTGGCCGTGTGCCCGAGGACAACGCAGACGTCCGGCCGGTGACGCCGGCCGACGACCCGGCGAACGCGACCGATCAGCCACGGCTGGCGGTGGCGATCATCGGCGCCGGGCCCTCGGGGATCTACGCCGCCGAGGCGTTGACGCACCAACTCGACGTACCGGTCGATGTCACCGTCATCGACCGGCTGCCGGTGCCGTTCGGGCTGGTCCGCTACGGCGTCGCCCCTGACCACCCGTCGATCCGCTCGGTACGCAACACGCTGGAACGGACCCTGGAGAAGCCGGGAGTCCGGTTCTTCGGCAACGTGTCCATCGGCACGGATCTGACCGTGGACGAGCTGCGGGACAGTGTGGACGCGGTGATCTATGCCTTCGGTGCCGGGAGCGACAAGCGTCTCGACATCCCCGGCGAGGACCTCTACGGCAGCGTGCCCGCGGCGGAGTTCGTCTCCTGGTATTGCGGTCATCCCGACGTGCACCCCGACACCGATGGTGCGAGTCCGGGGTCGGTTGCCGAGGGTCCGACCCGGCTGGAGGCCGAGCATTTCGCGCAGTTGGTCGCCACGACCAATGAGGCCGTCGTGGTGGGAGTCGGCAATGTGGCCCTCGATGTGGCCCGGATCCTCACCAAACGGACCGGCGAACTGTCGACGACCGACATGGCCGACGAGGTGCTCGACTCGCTCGGCCACACCACGGTCTCCGACGTCCACGTCCTCGGTCGCCGTGGACCCGCACACACGGCCTTCACGACCAAGGAGTTGCGCGAGCTGGGCCAGTTGCCCGATGTCGACCTGCTGGTCGATCCCGCTGACCTCGACCTGGACGAGACGAGTCAGGCCATCGTGGCAACGGACAAGGTGGCGGCCCGCAATCTCGTCGTACTCCGGGATTGGGCCGAGCGCCCGGTCGGACAGGCATCGCGGCGGGTGCATCTGCACTTCTGGACCCGGCCGGTGCGGCTGCTGGGGACCGAGCGGGTCAGTGGAGTGGAGGTCGAGCGCACCGCGCTCGCGGCCGATGGCTCGGTGGTGGGACGGGGTGAGCAGCGGGTCATTCCTGCTCAACTGGTGGTCCGTTCGGTGGGCTATCGCGGTCAGCCGCTGCCCGGCGTGCCCTACGACGACGGCACTGGGCGGGTGCCGCACGCCGAGGGCCGGGTCATCCGGGACGGTGGCTTCTCACCCGATGAGTACGTCACCGGCTGGGTCAAGCGTGGTCCCACCGGAGTGATCGGCACCAACAAGTCCGATGCCGTGGAGACCGTGACAGCGCTGCTGCACGATGTCACCGACGGGGCATTGCTTCCTCAGGGCAAGGTCGGCCTGCTGGCGAAGCTGTTCGCCGAACGCGGGATCGAACCGGTCGGCATCGACGGCTGGCACCGGATCGATGCCGCCGAGATGCAACTGGGGGAGTCGCACGGTCGGATCCGGACCACCCTGGCCCACCGCAGCGAACTCCTGGCCGCCGCCGAGTCCATCGACTGAGCGGAATTTGAGCCGTCGGGCCGAACTTTTGTCGAGGTAACCACATCAGGTGTGGATACCTCGACAGAAATCCTGATTGGCGGGCTGGAGACCACCAAGCTCGGCGGGAGTCAGCGGGGTGGCATGGGTGGGTCGGGGGCCAGGGTGCCGTCCGGCGCAATGTGCTCGAAGATCTGCTGCACCAGCGTCAGCACGTGCGGATCGTCGACGGTGTAGATCTGCCGCCGCCCGTCACGCCGGGCACTGATGACCCCCGCGAGGCGCAGCTTGCTGAGGTGCTGGCTCGCGGTGGCGATGGAGACGCCGACCCGGTCGGACAACGTGCCCACGTCGTACTCGCCCGCGGCCGCCAATGCCACCAGATGCAGGCGTACCGGGGTGGCCAGCAGCGCGAATGTCCGAGCGGCCACGTCCAGTTGCGGTCGGGTCGGCTCGGGGATCACCAGGACATTGTGACCGTACGCCCGCTGAGCGTGACGCGGGGCACACGGCAACAGTCCAATTCGATTGTTCTTCACTTGCGCAATTGCCGAAATGTCGTGCAGGATGGGACGCATGCGCAAGGCTCTCCTCCCCGTCCTGGGCTGTCTCTTGGTGGCGGCACCGGCCCTGGTGGTCCGGCTGGCCGGCATCGAGCTGACACCTCAGCTGGGGCTGGTGGTCTTCGGTGTCGGTGTGGTGGCGGCGTCCTTCGTGCTGGCCTGGGCGGCTGAGTCCGCGGAGGCGGACATCAGCGGTGGCCTCGCGATCGCGATCCTGGCTGTGATCGCGGTGCTGCCCGAGTATGCGGTGGATCTCTACTTCGCCTACACCGCCGGTCACAACCCGGAGTACGTGCAGTACGCGGCCGCCAACATGACTGGGTCGAACCGGCTGCTGCTGGGACTCGGCTGGTCGGCAGTGGTCGTCGTCTCGCTCGTGGTGGCGAGCAAGCGTGCCGGCAAGCCGGTGTCTGAGATCGTGCTCGATTCCCGCTATCGCCTGGAACTCGGTTTCCTGCTCGTCGCCTCGTTGTTGGCGTTGGTCATTCCGGCGACCGGGCAGATCCACCTGGTGCTCGGCCTGGTCATGCTCGGGCTGTTCGTCTACTACCTGGTGCGCGTCTCCAGCGGCGACGACGGGGACTCCGAAGAGCTGGTCGGACCGGCGGCGCGGATCGCGGCGTTGCCGGCACGGTCCCGGCGCCCGGTGGTGATCGCCATGTTCGTCGGCGCGGCGGTGGCGATCCTGCTCTGTGCGGAGCCGTTCGCCGAGTCGCTGATCGGCTCCGGGGAAGCGCTAGGGGTCGACCGGTTCCTGTTGGTCCAGTGGCTGGCGCCGCTGGCCTCGGAGGCGCCGGAGTTCATCGTGGCGTTGATCTTCGCCACCCGTGGCCGGGCCGGGATGGCGATCGGCATGCTGATCAGCGCGAAGGTGAACCAGTGGACGCTGCTGGTCGGCAGCCTGCCGGTCGCGTACCTGATCGGTGGTGGCGACTCGGCCATGGTGCTGGACGCCCGCCAGGTGGAGGAGATCATGCTCACCGCAGCACAGACGTTGATGGGTGTGGCCGTCCTGCTCGCCCTGCGTTTCCGGCTGTGGGCAGCGATTGCTCTGTTCGGTCTGTTCGCGGTGCAGTTTGCCATCCCCGGCACCGAGGGTCGGCTGATCCTGTCGGCGGTGTATCTGGCGATCGCGGTGGTCCTGTTCGTGGTGCATTGGCGCGAGCTGTGGCCGACGCTCAGCGCACCCTTCCGACGCCGGCCGGCGGAGGTGCCGTCAGAGCAGCAGCGCGAGCTGGTGAGCACGGATCTTTAGGAGCAGAAACCACGTGGGGTGTGGATAGCGGTTCAAAAGTCGGTCACCAGGCGGGCTGTCAGATCGGCCAAGGTCTGCTCCGGATCGCTGGTGACGCCGGCATGGACGGGGGAGGGCTGCACCACCGAGGACTTGGGGGCAGTCAGCATGCCGAATCTGGTCGCCAGACCGGTGTTCTCCCGAGCGGAGCCGGCCGGTTCGAGACAGGCCGCGGCGACCGCTTGTGCCGCCAGTCGCACGGCATCGACGTCCACGTCAGGCGCCAACGCACGCAATCGGTTCTCGTCGACGGCGACCGTCGCTCGCAGGAAGTCCCGGGCCTGGCAGTACAGGATCACCCCGACATTGATGAACTCGCCGCGGTCGACCCGGGGCACCGCGCGCAGCACGGCGTACTGGAAGGCGACCCGCTCACCGCTCAAACCAGTCAACGGACTCACGGCAGCCACTTCTCTGCCGCGTCGAGCCGGGTGAGCAGGAACTCCTGATAGCGCACGCGGGCGGTCGTCGGATCCGACGGGGCCAACGGATCGGGGCGAGTCGGATCCGGTGCCAACCACTCGTCGGGGACCTCGGCGAGAATGTCGGCCAACAGTTCGGGTGTGACCAGCGACGCGAGCCGCTCATGGACCTCGCGAGGCCGGCCGAGACCGCCGAGCACATGGTCGCCATAGTCGTACGCCGACTCGGCGAACCGTCGCGGATCGCCCCAGGAGTGATGGAAGCGCAGGCAGGCGCCGTGGTCGATGGCCCAGAGCTTCCGGTGCCACAGCAGCAGATTGGTGTTCCGGCGGCTGCGGTCGACATTGGCCACGAAGGCGTCGAGCCAGACGACCAGCGAGGCGTCGGTGACCGGGATGTCGAAGCTCCGGTCGTAGCCGATCGAACCCGGCAGGAAGTCCATCGCCAGATTCAGTCCGGCGCTGGCGCTGACCAGGTCCTGCACCTCTTCGTCCGGCTCCCGGCGACCGATCTCGGGATCGACCTCGATCAGTGCCAGCTCCGGTACGCGAACGCCCAGCTGCTGACCCAACCGGCCGACGATGATCTCGGCGACCAACGCTCGCGGACCCTGGCCGGCACCGGTGAACTTGACCACGTACGTGCCCAGATCGTCGGCCTCCATCAGACCCGGCAGCGAGCCGCCCTCCCGCAGAGCAGTCAGGTACGCCGTGGCAGTGATCTGGGGCAACACGGGTCAGAGCCTAAGGTGTCGGGCTGGTTTGACCCACTCATTATGCCCAGGTAGATTTGACCCTCGGTGTGCGCTCAGGTGCACCCTTGAAGGTGTGTCCCAGACCGTGTGTTCCAGGACCACCACCCCAAAGTCGTGAAACGAAAGAGTAGGTCAGGCGTGTACGCGATCGTGCGCAGTGGCGGCCGTCAGCACAAGGTGGCCGTCGGTGACGTCCTCGAGATCGACCGGCGGTCGGACGAGCCGGGGAGCAGCGTCGAGCTGACCCCGCTGCTGGTCGTCGACGGCGAGAATGTCACCTCCGATGCCGCGGCCCTGGCCGGTGCCAAGGTGACCGCTGAGGTCCTGGCCGAGACCAAGGGTCCGAAGATCCGGATCCTGAAGTTCAAGAACAAGACCGGCTATCGCAAGCGCCAGGGTCACCGCCAGCGGTACACCCAGGTCAAGGTCACCGGGATCGAGAGCTAGGAAGCAGCGAGATGGCACATAAGAAGGGCGCGTCCTCGACCCGCAACGGTCGTGACTCCAATTCCCAGCGGCTGGGCGTGAAGCGGTTCGGCGGCCAGCAGGTCAATGCCGGCGAGATCATCGTCCGCCAGCGCGGCACCCACTTCCACCCGGGCGAGGGCGTCGGCCGCGGCGGCGACGACACCTTGTTCGCCCTGGTCGAGGGCCAGGTCGACTTCGGCACCCGTCGTGGTCGCCGGGTCGTCAACGTGCGACCGGCCGAGGCCACCTCGGCCTAGGTTCACGCACTCCGGTCAGCGACCGGATCACACACCTACCGACAGAGGGTGGCCCACTTCGTTGGGCCACCCTCTGTGTTGTTTTCACTGTCATGTTTCTGATGTCACGCTTCTGATCGAGAAGCCAGAGAAAGAGGGCGGCCCTCGTGGCAATCCCCACCTTCGTGGACCGAGTGACGTTGCACGCTGCCGGCGGCAACGGCGGCCACGGCTGCGCCTCGGTGCACCGGGAGAAGTTCAAGCCACTCGGCGGCCCCGACGGCGGCAATGGCGGCCACGGCGGATCGGTGATCTTGAAGGTCGACGGCGGGCTGACCACGCTGGTCGACTTCCATCGGCAGTCCCATCGGCGGGCTGCGAACGGCCAGCCCGGCAAGGGCGGACACGCCAACGGCGCCAACGGGGACGACATCGTGCTGGCGGTGCCGGACGGCACCGTGGTGACCGACGCCGACACCGGCGAACAACTGGCGGACCTCACTGGTGACGGTACGGAGGTCGTGGTCGCCGCGGGTGGTCGCGGCGGGCTCGGCAACGCGGCGCTGGCCTCGTCCGCCCGCAAGGCGCCCGGTTTTGCGCTGCTGGGCGAGGAGGGCGAGTCGCGGACGATCACCCTCGAGCTCAAGGTGGTCGCCGATGTCGGTCTGGTCGGCTTCCCGAGCGCCGGCAAGTCCTCGCTGGTCGCTTCCATCTCCCGGGCCCGGCCCAAGATCGCCGACTACCCGTTCACCACGCTGGTGCCCAATCTCGGCGTGGTCGTCGCGGGAGAGACCACCTACACCGTCGCCGACGTACCGGGTCTGATCGAGGGCGCCTCCGAAGGCCGGGGGCTGGGGCATGACTTCCTGCGTCATATCGAGCGCTGCGCGGCGCTCGTGCATGTGCTCGACTGCGCCACCTTCGAGCCGGGCCGTGATCCGGTCACCGACCTGGACGTGATCGAGGCCGAGCTGGCTGCCCACGGTGGCCTGGAGGACCGGCCGCGGCTGGTCGCCCTCAACAAGGTCGACGTGCCGGACGGTCGCGAACTCGCCGAGATCGCCAAGCCGGAGCTCGAGGCACGTGGTCTGCGAGTGTTCGAGATCTCCACCAAGTCCGGGGTCGGGCTGCAGGCGTTGAGCTTCGCGATGGCCGAGATCGTCCGCGAACGCCGGGCCTCGCTGCCGCCGCCGGCTCCACCGCGGATCGTGATCCGACCCGAGCCGTCCGCCGGGGCCGACGAGTTCACCATCGTCCGCGAGAACGAGCTGTGGCGGGTGCGGGGTGCCAAGCCGGAACGCTGGGTACGCCAGACCGACTTCGGCAACCCGGAGGCCGTCGGCTATCTCGCCGACCGGCTGAACCGGATCGGCATCGAGGACAAGCTGTTGGAACTGGGGGCCCGGGCCGGCGACGGGGTCGCGATCGGCGGAGCCGACGCGGTCGTGTTCGACTTCGCCCCGCAGGTCGACATCGGCGCCGAGATCCTCTCCCGGCGTGGCGAGGATCAGCGGTTCGCCGAGGAACGTCCCGCTGCCGTACGCCGGCGCGCCAAGGATCGTGCCTATCACGAGGCCAAGGCCGAGGATTCCGACGAGTGGGTGGACGAAACCGCCGAGTGGGCGAGCGATGACCGCTGACTCGGGCACCGCGCCGGCCGACCACCCGGCGATCGTGCGACCGGAGATCGCCGGCGCGCACCGGCTCGTGGTGAAGATCGGGTCATCCTCGCTGACGACCGAGGACGGTGGGATCTCGCCGGGTCAGGTTCAGAAGCTGGTGGACACGTTGGCCGGGGCACGCGCCGCCGGCCGCGAGGTGGTGCTGGTGTCCTCCGGCGCGATCGCCGCCGGGCTCGCCCCGTTGGGACTGCGAAGCAGACCCCGCGATCTGGCCACCCAGCAGGCGGCGGCGTCGGTGGGCCAAGGACTGCTGATGGGCTACTACACCCATCTGTTCGCGGCCCACGGACTCGAGGTCGGTCAGGTGCTGCTGACCGTGGACGACGTGACGCGGCGCGGGCACTATCGCAATGCCTATCGGACCTTCGGCCGGCTGCTGGAACTCGGCGTGGTGCCGATCGTCAATGAGAACGACACCGTCGCCACTCACGAGATCCGGTTCGGCGACAACGACCGGCTGGCCGCGCTGGTGGCGCACCTCGTGCACGCCGAGGCCCTGATCCTGCTCAGTGACGTCGACGCGCTCTACACCGGACATCCCCGGCTGCCGGAGTCGCGGCTGATCACCGATGTCTGGTCCGACGACGACCTCGACGGCATCGACATCTCCAACCGCGGCAGCCGAGTCGGCACCGGCGGCATGATCACCAAGGTGGATGCGGCCAAAATCGCCACCTCGGCAGGGATTCCGACGGTTCTCACCTCGGCCACCCAGGTGGCCGGGGCGGTCTCCGGCCAGGCGGTGGGCACGATCTTCCATCCCACCGGCAAGCGGCGGCCGACCCGGCAGCTGTGGCTGAAGCACGCCTCCGATGCGAGCGGCGAGCTGGTGCTGGACGACGGTGCGGTCCGCGCTGTCGTGACCCGCAATGCCTCGCTGCTTCCCGCCGGCGTGACGGCGGTCCGCGGCCGGTTCCGCGCCGGCGAAGCGGTCGACCTGGTCGATCTGCGGGGCACCGTGATCGCCCGTGGGCTGGTCAACTTCGACGCCGACGAACTCCCGAGCCTGTTGGGCAAGACCACCCGGCAGATCGCCGCCGAACTGGGCAACGGCTATGACCGCACGGTCGTGCACAAGGACGCCTTGGTCGTGACGAACCCCGACGTCTGACTCCGCCGCGATCACCGCAGGCCGGGCCCTGGACGATCAGCGATTCAAGGCTGCCGGGTCACCGAGTCGGGCGAGCTTGTGCGGGTTGCGGACCGCGTACATCTGGGTGATCAACCCGTCGCGAACGACGAAGCTCACGACCGTATCGAGGGCGCCGTCGAGCACGATCCGACCGCCGAGTGACCCGTTGAGCCAGATCGTGTCGATGACCGCGCGCGCGGCGAACCGCTGGAACCCGGAAAGGTAGCTGGCCACCTTGGTGGCGCCCACGACCGGCCGCCGCGCGGCGGCGACCAGACCACCACCGTCGGCTACCACCACCACATCGGGCGCGAGCACATCCATCAGGTCCTGCATGTCTCCCGACGTCAGCGCGGCCAGGAACCGTTCGACCACCTGCTGGTGCTCCGAGGGGTCCACCGTCATCCGGGGCCTCCGGGCGGCGACGTGCTCACGAGCTCGATGGGCCAACTGGCGTACTGCGGCGCTGCTCTTGCCCATCGTCGCGCCGATCTCGTCGTACGGCAGATCGAACACCTCGCGGAGGACGAACACGGCTCGCTCCATCGGGGTCAGCGTCTCGAGGACGGTCAGCATCGCGATCGAGAGATTCTCGGCGAGCTCGACATCCTCGGCGACGTCCGATGTGGTGATCAACGGCTCGGGCAGCCACTCGCCGACGTAGTCCTCCCGGCGACGAGTCAGGCTGCGCAGCCGGTTGAGTGCCTGCCGAGTGACGGTGCGCACCAGGTACGCCCGAGGGTGCTGGACCTGCGTCTGGTCTACGCCGGCCCATCGCAGCCACGTTTCCTGCACCACGTCCTCGGCGTCGGCAGCGGAGCCGAGCATCTCGTAGGCGACGGTGAAGAGCAGGTTGCGGTGGGTCACGAACGGGTCGTCGTTCATCGGGCCGAGGGTACGCCCGGATCGGCCATCGGCCGCAGTCCGCAGGTCGCGGCGAAGCCCTCCGACTCGATGCCCAGTGCGACGTTGCAGCGGGTCGTCAGGTTCGCGAACCCGATCACGCTGGTCAGCTCCAGCAGCGCAGATGCGCCGAGCTGGTCCAGCAACCGGGCTACCATCTCGTCGGTCACCGTTGGCGGTGTCTTGCACATCGCCTCGGCGTACGCCAGTACCTCCCGTTCGAGTGGCGTGAACACGCCCGATTCGCGCCAGCGGGGGATCTCCCGCGCCTTTTCCACGTCGAGGCCGCGGTTGTTGGCCATGAAGTAGTTGAAGTCCAGGCACCACGAGCAGCCGATGAGCGAAGCCACCGCCAGATGGGCGAACGACTTCAGGTTCTCGTCGCATCGATCCCACTTCTGGAGCTTCTGGCCATAGGCCATGCTGGCCTTGAGCGCTGGCAGATGGTGCCACATCACACCCAACGACTCGGGAACTCGGCCGAACATCTTGCTGGCGAACTTCTTCACTACCGCGCCGTACATACCGGTGATCTGTTTGGCGGGGACCCTGGTGGTCATGTCTGCTCCTCGGCTGTCGTGTCTCTGTTGTGCCACAGAGACACCGACGATGTGCCGGGTGTGACATTGCGCTCAGATCTGAGTGTCCATTCCTGCTGCAAGTGACACCACGTCTGTCGTGACTCGGGTCGTCGAAGTCTCCGGCAGAGCGGGTGACCGGCACTGTCGGACGAGGTCAGCGCGCGATGTGCTCGGGCAGGAATCCCCGTCCGACAGCTCGCGCAGTGATCCGGCATACCAGCGGCCGCAGCAGCTTGAGCGTCGCCAGTGCCGGTCGGGGTAGCGCCCGCCGGCGGGGACCGTCGCTATGCCCGACCCTGGCATGCGCCTGTTGTTGGATCCACTGCATAGGTCGCACCAGTCGGGCCCGCCGGCGTTGCACCGCATCGAGCGCCGAGACCGGCACCGACCCGTGCTGCCGCAGTGGCCCGGCCACGGTGTTGGCCAGGGCGACCGCGTCCTGGATCGCGAAGTTGACCCCGACTCCGCCGACCGGTGACATGGCATGGGCCGCGTCGCCGATGCAGATCAGACCGTCGCGATACCAGCACGGCAGCCGGTCGACCTGGACCGACAGCAGCCGTACCTGCTCCCAGTCCTCGATGCTGCCGACCACCGGAGCGAGCACCGGCGCGGTCGCGGTCAGCCGGCGGCGGAACGCCGGGAGCCCGGCAGCACGAATGGCGTCGACGCCACCTTTGGGAATGACCATGCCCCCTGATAGCAGTCGCCACGATCGATGGTGAGGACCATGTCGCGGCCGTCGAGGTAGCCGAGTGTGGAGGGTGGCGGATCCGGCGGTTTGGGCAGGCTGAACCACAAGACGTCGATCGCGACGCCCAACTCCACCGGTGTCAGACCCGCATCACGGCGGATCCGGGACGAGCGTCCATCGGCTGCGACCGTGAGCGGTGCCCGGAACTCGACCTCGCGTTCGAGCTCCCCGTCGAGAACCGAGCCGCGTACGCCGACCACACGATCTCCGTCGGTCACGACTTCGGTGGCCTCGGTGCACATCCGTAGCTCGAATCCCGGATAGTGACGAGCCTCGCGGGCCAGGAAGTCCAGGAAGTGCCACTGCGGCGCCAGCACCAAGAAGTCGTCCGGCGGCGGCAGGGTCGAGAAGTCGACCATGGTGAGCCGCTGCCCGTCAACCACCGCATCCAGTGTCGACAGCCTCGTGACCGGCAGTTCCAGGAACCGCTCGCGCAATCCCAGCTCACCGAGCAGCGAGATCGTCGACGGGTGGATGGTGTCGCCACGGAAGTCGCGCAGGAAGTCGGCGTGCTTCTCCAGCACGGTGACTTGCAGTCCGCGTCGCGCGAGCAGATAGCCCGCCATCAGACCGGCCGGACCGCCGCCGGCGATGACGCAGTCGCGGCTCACGACCTCGACGCCCGAGCCGCCGTCCTCCGTGGCCCTCACGGTCCTGAGGCTACCTGGCGCAATGCGGCGCAAGAGCTAACGGTTGGGTACGTATTTCGCCGCAAGACTTGTGCTCTCAGGTGACTTTTGGACTAGGGTCGGCTTTCAGCCGGCGATGATTCTGGCCGACAGATCAGCCCAGCGCCCATGAGCCGGTTGGTTCTGAGCGCGCAATCAGACACGAGGTGATCGTGGTGCGAAACAGATCGATCTTCCGTCGGGGGATGGCCGCGGTCGCGGCCTTGGCCCTGGCGGGAACGCTGGCCTCCTGCGTGGAGAGTCAGCGTGAGACCGACACGTCGTCGGAGCAGACAGCCAGTCAGGACTTCGTCTTCGCGGCCTCGTCCGATCCGGTGATGCTGGACCCGGCGATGGCCAGTGACGGCGAGACCTTCCGGATCGCCCGGCAGCAGTTCGAGGGCCTGCTCAGCACCAAGCCCGGCACCACCGAGGTGGAGCCGCTGTTGGCCACCGAGTGGAAAGCCGCCAGTGACGGCAAGTCCTTCACCTTCACCCTGCGCGAGGGCGTGAAGTTCTCCGACGGCACCGACTTCAACGCCGAGGCCGTCTGCGCCAACTTCGACCGCTGGTACAACTGGACCGGCGTCAACCAGTCCGAGAACATCACCTACTACTACGGCAAACTGTTCCGGGGCTTCAAGACCGGCAAGACCGGCGGCATCTACGACAGCTGCACCGCGGTCAGCCCGACCGAAGTCACCATCAAGCTCAACAAGCCGTTCGCCGCGTTCATCCAGGCGATGACGCTGCCGGCCTTCTCGATGCAGAGCCCGACGGCGATGGAGAAGTACAACGCCGACGACACCTCCGGCACCGAGACCGATCCGCGCTTCTCCGCGTACGCCACCGAGCACCCCACCGGCACCGGGCCGTTCGTGTTCGAGAAGTGGGAGCGCGATCAGCAGGTCACACTGAAGCGGAACGACAACTACTGGGGCGAGAAGGCCAAGGCCGACCGGGTGATCATCCGGACCATCTCCGACCCGAAGGCGCGTACGCAGGAGCTGCAGGCCGGCAACATCGACGGCTACGACCTGGTCGGACCGGCCGACGTCCAGCCGTTGAAGGACGCCGGGTTCCAGATCCAGAACCGGCCCGCGTTCAACATCCTGTACCTGGGCATGAACCAGAAGAACAAGGCGCTGGCCAAGGTCAAGGTCCGGGAGGCGATCGCCCACGCGATCGACAAGCAGGCGGTCGTGAAGTCCTCGCTGCCGGACGGGTCCATCACCGCGACTCAGTTCATGCCCGATCTGGTGGACGGCTACAACGACCAGATCAAGGATCCGGACTACAACGTCGACGAGGCGAAGAAGCTGCTCGCCGAGGCGGGGGAGAGCGACCTGGAGCTCAAGTTCGCCTACCCGACGGGTGTCTCCCGGCCGTACATGCCCTCCCCGGAGGACACCTTCGCAGTGATCAAGTCCCAGTTGGAGAAGGCCGGGATCAAGGTCACGCCGGTGGCGGCCAAGTGGAGCCCGGACTATCTCGACATGATCCAGGGGGATGCGGGCAGCAGCAAGCACGACATCCACCTGCTCGGCTGGACCGGCGACTACAACGACCCGGACAACTTCGTCGGGGTCTTCTTCGGCACCAAGTCCTCGGAGTGGGGCTTCGACAATCCGGACCTGTTCAAGGCTCTGGCGGCGGCCCGGGAGTTGCCGACGCGTGAGCAGCAGGTGCCGGCGTACGAGAAGATCAACGCCGACATCGCGAAGTTCATCCCCGGCATCCCGCTCGCTCACCCGGCCCCCTCGCTGGCGTTCGCCAAGGGTGTCGAGGGCTACGTGGCCAGCCCGGTGCAGGACGAAGTCTGGAACAACGTAACGGTCACCCGCTGACCTGAGCCCGACTGCGCGGTGGCACCTGGACAACCGGGTGCCACCCGCAGCATGCTGAGTCCCTGATCCATCCCGACCCCCCGGGAGGCGGACAGCCCATGGTCAGATTCGTCGTCCGGCGGATCCTGCTGATGATCCCCGTGCTGCTGGGTTTGATGGTGTTGCTGTTCGCCTGGGTACGAGCACTGCCCGGTGATCCCGCCCGAGCGTTGCTCGGCGAGAAGGCGACCCCGGAGGCGATCGCCTCGGTGAACCAGCAGTACGGCTTCGACAAGCCGCTGCTGCAGCAGTTCGTGATGTATGCCTCCCAGCTGCTGCAAGGGAACTTCGGCATCTCCCCGCGGACCGGTCAGCCGGTGCTGGGAACCTTCATCGACCGGTTCCCGGCGACCCTGGAGCTGTCGATCGCGGCCTTGATCTTCGCGATCGTGGCCGGCATCCCGCTCGGCTACTGGGCGGCCAAGCGGGCCGGTGGCTGGCTGGACACCTTCGCCGTCGGCACCTCGCTGGCCGGGGTCGTCATCCCGGTGTTCGTGCTGGCCTACTTCCTCAAGCTCATCTTCGCCGTCGGGCTGCCCGGGCCGTTGCACGTCCTGGCCGTGCTGCCATCCTCCGGTCGGCAGAACCCACGGATCGACGCCACCCACATCACCAACTTCTATGTCCTGGACGGGCTGCTCACCCGTGAGTGGGACGCTGCCTGGGACGCGATCGTGCACCTGATCCTGCCGGCCATCGCGCTGGGCTCGATTCCACTGGCGATCGTGGTCCGGATGACCCGGGCGTCGGTGATCGAGGTGCTGGGGGAGGACTACGTACGCACCGCCAACGCCAAGGGCCTGGCGCCGGGATTGATCACCCGGCGGCACGTGCTGCGCAATGCCCTGCTGCCGGTGATCACCGTGATCGGCCTGCAGACCGGCGCACTGCTCGCTGGGGCCGTGCTGACCGAGCGGGTGTTCGCGATCAACGGCATCGGGTCCTATCTGTTCGACGCGATCAGCAGTTTGGACTTCGCCGTCCTGCAGGGCTTCATCCTGTTCATCGCGGTGATCTATGCCCTGGTGAACCTGCTGGTCGATCTCTCCTACGGGTTCATCGACCCCCGAATGAGAACGAGGTGAGGGGGATATGACCGCGCTGGATGCGACCCAGGGTCCGATCGCCGAGGGCCTGCTCAGTCCGCCGCAGGACGACGAGCGGGGCACCAGCCTGTGGCGGGGCGCGTTCCGCCGCTTGCGCCGCAGCCCGTCGGCGATCATCGGCGCAGCCATCGTCCTCGCGCTGGTGCTGGTCGCCGTGCTTGCGCCGGTGCTGACGCCCTATCAACCGGCCTCGACCGAGTGGATCGACCAGGTGACGCCCGGCTCGGTGCCTGGGCGGTCGTCCGGACATCCGATGGGGCTCGATTCGTTCGGTTCCGACATGCTCACCCAGCTCCTGTACGGCGCTCGCCAGACGCTGGTGATCGGTGTCGTGTCGACCATGATCGGGGTGATCGGCGGGGCACTGCTGGGGGTGCTCGCCGGCGGGCTCGGGGGCTGGTGGGACACCGGCGTGATGCGGTTCGTGGACATCCTGCTCTCCATCCCGTCACTGCTGCTGGCGGTCAGCATCGCCGCCGTGCTCGGTGCCAACCAGTGGTCGATCATGATCGCCATCGGGACCGCTCAGATCCCGATCTTCGCGCGGCTGTTGCGTGGTTCGATGCTGGGCCAGCGACGGCAGGACTACGTGCTGGCCGCGTCGTCGCTCGGATTGCGGCAACGCCGGATCGTGATGAGTCACGTGCTGCCCAACTCGCTGGGGCCGCTGATCGTGCAAGCCACCCTGGTGCTCGCCACCGCGACCATCGAGGTCGCCGCGTTGTCCTATCTGGGGCTGGGGCAGCCCGACCCGGCGATCGCCGAATGGGGGCGGATGCTGGTCAAGGGCCAGGACCGGCTGCAGAGCGATCCGCGGCTGACCGTCCTGCCCGGTCTCTGCATGACCATCACCGCACTCGGCTTCACGCTCTTCGGCGAGGCGCTGCGTGAGGCCCTGGACCCGAAGTCGAGGCGCTGACATGAGGAGGCTCCGCTGATGGCCGAGACGCTGACTCGTGGCCGGCCACGGCCCCGTGCGAACCGCGAGGAGAACCTGCTCGAGGTGGAGAACCTGTCGGTCACCTTCGTACGCAAGGGCTCCCGGCCGGTTCGCGCCGTCGACGGCGTCAGCTTCCAGGTCCGGCCGGGCCAGATCGTGGGCATCGTGGGGGAGAGCGGCAGCGGTAAGTCCGTCACCTCGCTGGCCGTGATGGGACTGCTGCCGTCGCGCGGGGTCAAGACCGACGGCGAGATCCGCTATCGCGGTCAGCAACTGCTGGGTGCCGGCACCGCGGAACTGAATCGGCTGCGGGGCCGGGAGATCGCCATGGTGTTCCAGGACCCGATGAGTTCGCTCAATCCGGTCGTGCCGATCGGGGTCCAGGTCACCGAGGTGCTGCTGCGGCACTCCGATGTGACGCGGAGCGAGGCCAAGATCGAGGCCGAGGAGCTGCTGCGCCGCTGCGGCATCCCGGATCCGGGACGGCGACTGAAGGAGTATCCGCACCAGCTCTCCGGTGGCATGCGGCAGCGGGCCCTGATCGCGATCGCCCTGGCCTGCAAGCCGGCGCTGCTGATCTGCGACGAGCCGACCACCGCCTTGGATGTGACCATCCAGGCTCAGGTGCTGGAGCTGCTCAAGGAACTGGTCAACGACCTGGACACCGCGATGATCATGATCACCCACGATCTCGGCGTGGTGGCGGGTCTGTGCGATGTCGTGAACGTCATGTACAGCGGGCGCATCGTGGAGTCCGCGAACCGGCGGGAGCTCTTCGCTCATCCACGCCACCGCTACACCGAGGGGCTGCTGGCCTCCATTCCGCGACTCGACAGCCCGCCGGGCGAGCCGTTGCGGCCGATCCGGGGTACGCCGCGGGACGTGATCGCCTGGTCGAAGGCCTGCGCCTTCGCGCCCCGCTGCGATCACGCCGACGAGCAGTGCGCGACGACCGACCTGCCGCTGCTCGCCGACGGCCCCGCCGATCACCTGATCCGCTGCGTGCATCCGGCGCCGGCCGAGGACGACCCTCGTGGTGCTGATGATGCAGGCGAGCCCGACCCGTGGAAGGGAGGAGTCGGCGGTGTCTGAGAGTTCGGATCTGCTCGAGGTCTCCGGTCTGAAGGTGCACTTTCCGATCAAGCGCGGAGTGTTGATCGACCGTACGGTGGGTCACGTCCGGGCTGTCGACGGCGTCGATCTGACGGTGACGCGGGGACAGACGTACGGGCTGGTGGGAGAGTCCGGCTGCGGCAAGTCCACGCTGGGCCGGGCCCTGCTCCGGCTGGAGGAGCCCACCGCCGGCCGGGTGGTCTTCGACGGCATCGATGTCCGCACCCTCAAGCCGGAGGCCCTGCGAAAGCTCCGGCCGCGGATGCAGATGGTCTTCCAGGATCCCTTGTCCAGCTTGGATCCGCGGCAGTCGGTGGAGAGTCTGCTGACCGAGCCGTTGCGGGTGCACGGGCTGTCGCCCCAGGACGCCGAGGAGTACGGCAAGGATTCCCCGGCCGCCCACCTGGCCAAGGCGACCGCCATGCTGGAAGTCGTCGGGCTGCCCCGCTCGGCGCTGTCGCGCTATCCGCACGAGTTCTCCGGAGGGCAGCGGCAGCGGATCGGCATCGCCCGGGCGATCGTGCTGAACCCCGATCTGGTGATCGCCGACGAGCCGGTCAGTGCCCTGGACGTCTCCGTGCAGGCCCAGGTGATCAATCTGCTGGAGGATCTGCAGGATCTGCTCGGCCTCACCTATCTGGTGATCGCCCACGATCTCGCGGTCGTCCGGCACATCAGTGACACCGTCGGGGTGATGTACCTGGGGCGGCTGGTCGAGGAGGCGCCCAGCGGCCGGCTCTATCAGCACCCGCTGCATCCGTACACGATCGCGCTCATGTCGGCGATCCCCATCCCCGATCCCGAGGTCGAGGACCGGCGGGAGCGGATCCTGTTGCGCGGTGATCTGCCGAGTCCTGCCAATCCGCCCAGCGGCTGCCGGTTCCACACTCGCTGTCCCTATCGGCAGCCGACCCGGTGCGACACCGAGGTGCCCGAGCTGCGGGAGTTGCCCGGGGTGGACGATGCCGAGCCCGGCGGCATGGTGCATCGGGTGGCCTGCCACTGGGCCGAGGAGATCGCCGACGGCAGGATCACGGTCGCCGATCCCGGTCTGGTGGTAGAACCGGTCAGATGAGCGACCTACAGCAGGCAGTCCTGGGGACCCCGGTGGGACCGATCGTGGTCACTGTGGGTTCGGCCGGGGTTTGTCAGGTGTCGTGGGTCAGTCCGGGCGTACCTCCGGTCGTGGACCTGCCCGGGACGCCGACCGGGGCCGACGATGTGCTGACCGAGGCGGTGACTCAGCTGACCGAGTACTTCGCCGGCTCGCGCCGTGAGTTCAGCATGCCGGTCGATCTCGCAGCGGTCGCACCTACCGCGCGAGACGTGCTGCTGGCGTTGCAGCAGGTGCCGTACGGGACCTCGATCACGTACGGCGCGCTGGCCGAGCTGAGCGGAACCGGGCTGCCGGCCCGTGCCATCGGATCGGTGATGGGTGCCAACCCGGTGCCGATCCTGATCCCGTGTCATCGGGTCCTGGCCGGCGACGGACTGGGCGGCTATTCGGGCGGATTGCCTGGTCAGGGAGTGGAAACCAAGCGTTGGCTGCTCGAGCTCGAAGGTGCCCTGCAGTCCCGGCTGTGGTGACCGGCAACGCGTTTTCGAGCCGTCCCGAAGTTTTTACGCGGGTGGTGAGAAATTCCTGAGGCTCACCGAAGAATCCGCCTCCGTCGCGGTGTTTGTGTGTCAGGATGGAGTGCCTGGTCGATTTAGGCTCACCTAACCAGAGCGTGCTGCGACTAGTGCGAAGGGACTGACCGCAACATGACAGCGCTTCCCGAGGCCTACTTCCGGGCCGACGTGATAGAGGTGCGAAGTCTTTCGCCGGTGATGCGTCGAATCGTGCTCGGAGGACCCGGGCTCACCGGGTATCAGTCGTCGGGGATGCCGGACGAGTGGTTCCGGCTGATGGTGCCACCGGGCCGCCAGCACCGGGTCGAGCTGCCGATCAAGCAGGGTCAGCAGTTCCACTTCGCGAATCCGCAGCCGGCGCCTCGGTGGTACAGCCTGCGGCGCTGGGATCCTGAGCTATACCAGGCGACGGTCGACGTAGTGGTGCACGAACACGGTGCCGCGACCCGGTGGGCCGAGATGGTGGAGCCGGGGGACCAACTGCTGATTTCGCAGCCGCACGGTCGCGGGGTCGACACGACCGCCGACTGGGTGCTGATCCTGGCCGATCAGACCGGGATCCCGGCGGCCTGCCGGATCCTGGAGAGTCTGTCGCCCGAGCAGCGGGTGCACGCGGTCTTCGAGGCACCGAACGAGGAGGCGACCTTCACGCCGACCTCGCCGGCGCAGCTCAAGGTCTGCTGGGCGTACAACCCTTCGCCGGCGACCATCCCCAGCCCGTTGAGCGCCGCCGTGCGGACCATCGATCTGCCGTCCGGTCGGGGATATGTGTGGATGGCGGGGGAGGCTTCCTGTGCCCGCGACGTACGCCGCTATTTCCGGCACGAGCTCAAGTGGCGCTCGCCGCAGTTCGACATCGTCGGCTACTGGCGGCCCAACCAGGACGACTATCAGCGGCGCTACCGCGAGGTCGAGTCCCAGGTCGCAGAGGTCTATGCCAACGGCCGTCGTACCGGTCTGGCCGACGACGACATCCTGGACGAGGTCTACAGCGTGATGGAGTCGCGCGGGCTGTAGTGCCCCCAAAAAGAGACCTGGGTGCAGGGAGCCGGCGAGCTGCCTCGTAGGTGAACTACAGCGCGGTAACTACGGGACGGTGATCCACTGTGAGCGGACTCACGCCATCTCTTCTGGATCGTTTCTGTTGAACCGTCATCCGACGCCTACGATGGTCCACGGCCTGCGCTCGTGAGGGATTTCCTCCGGCCGGCCGGACCTCGGCATCGTGGCCGCCGACCTTCTGACTGATATCCACCACCTTCCCCGCGGCCGCCGCGCGCCGCAGAAAGACTGAATTCTCGTGCTCGTCGTAGCCCTGGGCTGGGCTGCTGCCACCCTTGCTTCCATCGTCGCCATCCCGCAGGTCGTCAAGCTGCTTCGCAGCGGGACCACCGCCGGGATCTCTCTCACCGCTTGGCGTCTCATGCTCGCTTCCAACGTGGCCTGGACCGGTCACGGCGTGGTGAGCGGACACCTCAACATCGTGCTGCCGAACTTCCTGCTGCTCCTGTGCACCCTGGTCATCCTGCTGCGGCTGCGCAGCGATCGGGGTATCAGCTGGGCCGCGACCTTCGGACCGGGGCTCGTCCTCGGACTGCTCAACCTCGGCATCGACGTGACCTTCGGTCCGGTCGCCTTCGCGATCGCCGCCGGCATCCCGTCGATCTGTGCCCAGGTGATCCAGTTCCACGAATTGTTCCTGACGCCGCGGATCACCGGGATCTCGCTGCCGTTCCTGGCCATGAACACCTGCAACCAGGCCTTCTGGTTCAGCTGGGCGATGCTGGTGGACGAGCAGTCGATCATCCTCGCCTCGTCGGTGATGGGTGTGCTGATGGCCATCAACCTGACCTGGTGCCTGCTGCGCCGGCGCGGCGTCGTACGCGCTCGCCTGGCCCTGATGTCCGCCTGACCCAGCCCTGCCTCACCTGGAAGTTGCTCGGGTTTGTCGGCCTTGCTCGATCTGCAGACCGAGCGAAGCCGACAAACCCGAGCAGCTCTTGGTTCCTGGCGCGGGCGGTCTCCAGCTCCGCACGCGCTCCGTTAGATTTGGCGCGTGAGTGTCACTGAGCAGGCTGTCCGTGCCCGAGAAGCGGCCCGGGTGCTCGCCAAGACTCCGCGAGCGACCAAGGACACGGCTCTCCAGGCGATGGCCGGTGCGTTGGCCAAGGCCGAGACTGCGGTGCTTGACGCGAACGCTGTCGATGTCGCCCGGGCCGAGGCGAACGGCACCAGTGTCGCGCTGATCGACCGGCTCCGGCTGACGCCGGACCGGATCGCCGGCATGGTGCAGGGACTCCGCGATCTCGCCGGGCTGCCGGATCCGGTCGGCGATGTCGTACGGGGTTGGACGAACGCCAACGGCGTCGAGGTACGCCAGGTACGGGTGCCCTTCGGCGTGGTGGGCATCATCTACGAGGCCCGCCCGAACGTCACCGCCGATGCCGGCGGGATCTGCGTCAAGTCCGGCAACGCCGCGCTGCTGCGGGGATCCTCCTCGGCCGCCGACTCGAACGCTGCGGTGGTCGAGGCCCTGCGACAAGGGCTGGTAGACGCCGGGCTGCCAGCTGATGCGGTCCAGCTCATTCCCGGGCCGCGAGAGGTCACCGCCGAACTGATGGCGGCGCGCGGTCTGGTCGACGTTCTCATTCCGCGGGGCGGTGCCGGCTTGATCGACACCGTCGTACGCAACAGCCAGGTGCCGGTGATCGAGACCGGCGTCGGCAACTGTCATCTCTATGTGGACGCCAATGCCGACCACGAGATGGCGCTGGCCATCCTGCTCAACGCCAAGACCCAGCGGCCGTCGGTCTGCAACGCGGTCGAGACCCTCTTGGTCCACGCGGATGCCGCCGACAGCTTCGTACCGAAGGCACTTCAAGCGCTCGCGGCGGCCGGGGTGACCGTGCATGGCGACGAGCGCACCAGCGCGTATGGCGACGTGGTGCCGGCGACCGAGACCGACTTCGCTGAGGAGTATCTGTCCCTCGACATCGCCGCCGCGGTCGTCGACGACCTGGATGCGGCCATGACGCACATCCGGCGCTACAGCACCGGGCACAGTGAGACGATCGTCACCGAGTCGCAGCGTTCGGCGCAGCGATTCACCGCCGAGGTCGATGCCGCGGCCGTGTTGGTGAACGCCTCCAGTCGCTTCGTCGACGGGGGCGAGTTCGGCTTCGGCGCCGAGATCGGCATCTCCACCCAGAAGTTGCACGCTCGCGGTCCGATGGGCCTGCCGGAAATGACCTCGACCAAGTATGTGGTGGTGGGCAGCGGCCAGGTGCGATGAACCGCTAGGCTGCGTTGCACGTCGTCGTGCGGAGGACTCCACACGAGTGAGCCGAAGGAGAGGTGCAAGGTGGGCTTCGGTCTGACATTGCTGGAAACGGGAGCGCACGAGAATCACCTGCCGATCCCGGCATGGGGCTTCGGCATCATCGCGTTTGCGCTGTTGTTCATCCTCATGTTCGTGACGTACTCGATCGGCAAGGGCCGTCCGCATAGCTGACGTCAAAGCTCCGGACGCCGCTCCGGCGCCGGGTCTCGGTCTGGCGCGCGATCCTGCGGTGCGGCCAGGTGATCGCTATCGGCTGGGCGTGATGGGTGGCACGTTCGACCCCATCCACCACGGCCACTTGATCGCAGCCAGCGAGGTGGCGGGCCGCTTCGGTCTGGACGAGGTGGTATTCGTGCCTACGGGCCAGCCGTGGCAGAAGTCGCACCAGAAGGTCTCTTCGGCTGAGGACCGCTATCTGATGACGGTCATCGCCACCGCCTCCAACCCCCGGTTCAGTGTCAGCCGGGTGGACATCGACCGGGGCGGGCCGACGTACACCGTCGACACCCTGCGCGATCTGCACGCCGAACGCGGCGACGACATCGACCTCTACTTCATCACCGGCGCCGACGCGCTGGCCCAGATCCTCACCTGGCGTGATGTCGAGGAGATGTTCCGGCTGGCCTACTTCGTCGGTTGTACGCGGCCCGGGGTCGAACTGCATTCGCCGGCGATCGAGGGAGTGCCGCCAGAACGCATTACCCTGTTGGAGGTGCCAGCTCTGGCCATCTCCTCGACGGGGTGCCGGGAACGGGTGACCGCGCGTCAGCCGATCTGGTATCTGGTGCCCGACGGCATCGTGCAATACATCGCCAAGCGCGGTCTCTATCTGAGCTGATCGCGCCGACTTGACCTGAAAGAGATCCTTGACCGCCACCGATCACGCCCTCCAACTCACCCAGGCAGCAGCAGCCGCGGCTGCCGACAAGCTCGGCAGCGACCTGGTCGCCTTCGACGTCTCCGAGCAGTTGGCCATCACCGACGTCTTCCTCGTCATCACCGCCGCGAACGAGCCGCAAGTGGGCGCGATCGTCGACGGCATCGAGGAGGCACTGCGAGGGCTCGATGCCAAGCCCGTACGCCGGGAAGGTGACCGGGAACAGCGCTGGGTGCTGCTCGACTATCTCGATCTGGTGGTGCACGTGCAGCACAGTGACGAGCGGCGGCTGTATGCGCTGGAGCGGTTGTGGCACGACTGCCCGGCCATCCCGCTGCTGGTCGACGAGCGCCGGTGACCGCCGCTCAGCTGGTCGTGCTGCGGCACGGCCGTACGGAGTGGAACGCCGCGGGGTTGTTGCAGGGGCAGGCTGATGTCCCGCTCGATGAGCGAGGTCTCGCGCAGGCTGAGCGAGCCGCCGGTGTGCTGGCCGAGCTGGCGCCGACGGCGATCTACTCCTCCGACCTGCTCCGGGCTCGGCAGACCGCGGCGCCACTGGCGAAGGCGTGTGGGCTGCGGGTGATTCCCGATCGCAGGTTGCGTGAGATCCATGTGGGTTCGTGGGAGGGGCTGAGCATCGAGCAGGCCCTCGAGGTCATGGGGCCGCAGGAGGCGAAGCGCTGGCTGGCCGGTGAAGACGTACGCCGGTCGCCGACCGGCGAGACCGTGTCCGAGGTGGGCGAGCGGGCCGGTGCTGCCTTGGACGAGATCGGCCTGGCAGCTCCGGACGGGTCGACGGTCGTCGCGGTGATGCACGGGCTGGCTGCTCGGGCCGCGGCCTGCTGGCTCGCCGGCTTCCCGATCGAGACCTGGAAGCGGCTCAGCGGGTTGCACAACTGCGGCTGGATCATGATCGAGCGGCACCGCACCGGCGACTACTGGCGGATCACCGAATATAACGTGACGGCGCCGCGGTCGTAGCACGAGCGGGGCTGATCTCGGCCGGTGACCCGAAGCCGGTCCCGCAAGCTGTCTGCGATTTCGTCTCCGCGCTGCGGACATGTAATATCCATCGGGCGTTCGGGACCGGGAGACCGGCTCTGAACCACCTAGCGGGGCTATGGCGCAGTTGGTAGCGCGCTTCCATGGCATGGAAGAGGTCAGGGGTTCGAATCCCCTTAGCTCCACAAGTATTTTCCCTAGTCAGGCTGCATTTGAACTATGCAGTTGCTCTACCTCGTCGCCGCCCATTGACCCACCTGGGGGTCATTAGAGATGGCATCCGCATCCGTCTTTCACTGGACTTGCCTTGGTCGAGGCCGGTCCTGGCGGAAGCTGCTGGCTGTATGCACAGTATTTGCGGATCTCCTCGGCACGGCCTCGATGGCACGGGCACCTGGATCCACGGTAAGGACACCTCCGGGATCGTCACTGTCGACGGTCGCTTCGACGGCTTCGCGCCCGACGGGCTGACCACAAGCCCGTATGTTCCCGAGCCATCGGCTACCACGAGTCGCCACCCGAACAGACTGGCGACTCCGCCGCACCTACGGTCTGATGCTTGATCGTCGTCGGTGCCACCCTCATCAGCCCGGTCATCTCGGCCAGCGGGCGACCGAAACGACCTGCTCCTGGTCCTCGGGAGCACATGGGACGTTGAACCGCACTGCCGCCACCACACTGGCCGTCGTCAAGCCCGGCAAGCGCATGCGTAGGCGAGAAACGCCATTGAACCGGTGAGGAAAGCCTCCAATCGGTGGTGCGGTTCCACTGGGGCGTGCGCGGCCGCGCCGACCGTTGCCGGAGCCGGCGGCGGCCTCGTGCTGCTCGGCTTAGCAATCGCGCTGATGCGCCAGGCCACGCAGAGCGGGCACTCCGCTGGGGGCCGCTAGCCCGTGGGGACCGACTGACACTCGCGGCCGTCGTGTGCCGCGAGCCAGGCCAACTCGTTGGTCGTCTCGGACCAAGAATCCGGTTCGGAGTCGGTCAGCTCGCCCGGCGGGCGAGTTCGTCGCGTATCTCGGCCGGCATCCGGCCGGCCGGCGTGCTCCAGGAGTCGAGCACGGGTAGCAGCACCGCCTCCTCGAACTCCAGATGCGCCAACAGATTGGTTGCGAGTTCGTGGAGTGCGTCGGCCAGATCCAGCCGTGCCTGCCGGGCCGCGACGTCGTTGGCCAGACCGCTGATTCGATCGAGCAGCGCGGCGACGGTCAGGTGATCTGCCTCGAGCCTGTCGACCGCTGCCGCCAGTTGCGGAGCGGAACGACGGACGGCGGGGAACAGCACCGTGTCCTCGTTGTGGTGATGTGCTCCCACCGCCTGGCAGTAGCTCAGACAGTTCACTCGCAGTTGAAAGAGCGGGCCACGGTTCTGCAGCGCTCGCAGGCCGGCAGACAACTCCCGAGGCGGCGTTCCGTCCGCGGCTCCATCGGCCAACTCCTGGACGGTGATGAGGTCGCGACGCAGCATGTCGTGCACCCAGCGCAACTGTTCGGTGAGTGACTGTTCCCGTGGTGTCGTCATGTCGCAAGCATGAGTCGTCTGCTGGCGGCTTGCCAGGCTGGCATTAGCTGCTTACATTTGATTAGTGACCAAGGTCAGCGAGATCATGTCGTTTCACAACGACACCGAAGTCTGCCGGACATCCCGGGACGCCATGGAGTTCATCGGACGCCGCTGGGTGGGGGTCGTCCTCATCGGCGGTTACCTCGGTGCCCGCCGGTTCAGCGAGTATCGGCGAGTTGTCGCAGGGATCTCCGACCGGCTCCTCGCTCAGCGGCTGCGCGAACTGGAGCAACGCGGTCTGATCGAGCGCACGGTGGTTCCGACGACGCCGGTCCAGATCACCTACGCGCCGACTCCCGCCGGCCGAGAGCTGGTCCGGGCGCTGCAGCCATTCGTCGAGTGGTGGGTCAGGTCGTCGGTCTCCGAGACATGTGTCGGCGGAGCGCGAGCCGATCGCTCGCGGGCGCTGGTCGCCAGGGCGGTGAGTGTCTATGTCGAGAAATGGTCTGCCTGATCGCCGTCGGGCGGGCTGTAGCGATACCAGGCGTAGGGGAGTGGCTGCCCGATGTTCCACTGCTGCTCCGATTCGGGATCGACCCGGCGGTAGCCGGCTTTCTCGTAGCACCGGCGAGCGGCGGCGTTGTCGGGCCGAACTCGTAGGAAGACGTCCGGGTGGTGCGCCTGGGCGCGTGTGCCGAGTTCCCGGGCGAGCCGCGCACCGATTCCGCGGCTGCGGAAGCGGGGATCGACGATGAGCCGGGCGACCTCCACTTCGGTCTCATCGTCGTCGACCCATAGTTCGCCGTAGGCCAGAGGATTCTCGTCACCGGCCGCGTCCGCGTGGAGGGTGAAGGGGATGACGCCCTGATCGGCGGCGCGGGCCAGGACCAGGTCGGCAGGCACAGGGCCGCCGACCCGGTGTTCCCACATGAGCGCGTCCTCAGTCGGCGTGGCCCACGACCCGATCAGCTCAGCGATCTCGCGTGGCAGTTCGCCCTTCTGACAGCGCAAGGTCAGTCGCTGCGGGCTCATCAGTTGTCCGTACGGCTTTCGTGTGGCATCGGAAGCACCTGACCTGGCGCTCGTGGCGGAATCGTCCATGGTCCAGTCTCCTCCTTGCGGGTGCGAACGCGAACTGCCGGACGCCGCCGCACGTGACCGCTCGCAGCTGGTGATCCTCAGTTACGGGTCCAGTCTGATCAGACCCGGCGGCGCGACTGCACCCTAGGATCGCGATGTGTGCCAGACGAATGTGTGGGCAGTGAACGCTGCGGCGTACACGGCCGCCTTCGTGCAGGTGACCACCGAATACCTGGGTGTTTCGCCGGAAGCCACTGGGGTGCGGATCGACTCCAGCCTCGTCCGGCCGTCGGCTGTTCACTTCACTTTGACCACGCGAATGTGTGACTGTGACAGCCTCATCGGCCGCCGCGGCGATGAGGTCCCAGGCGAGATCGGCGCTGCGGCGTGGCTGAGCTGGCTTCGCGAATTGCCGGACAGGATCGACAATCTCAGCCGGATCGCGGTGCTCAAGGCATGGAGTCCGGAGGGGGCCGCGCAACCATCCCACGCGACGAGCGTGACGATCTCGGACATCGGCGAGGAAGCGCTTCGTTCCCTCGAGGACGATGCCCTCCTGGTGATCGACTACCCGCGCTGAACTCGACCTGTGGCGACCGTCTCGGGGTCGGTGACCATCAGGTCGATCTCATGGTCGCTGTTGCGGGTTCGTAGGTGGGCTACGGTCGCATGCGAGGTCTCAGAGAACAGGGGCGGCTTCCAAGATGCTCCACGTCGCGCTGCGGTGCCCCGGCTGATTCGGCACGGTCAGTGCTCCGCGGTCACTCCCGGGTGAGGTGTGGGCGTAGGCGCTCGGTGAACTTCGGTGCGCCCGCGGCGGCGATCTTGTCGGTCAACGCGTACGCAGTAACAGGCGGGTTCCTCTTGGCGGCTGTGCGAGTGAACGATTCGATGACGCCCTGCCGGCGGCGTTTGAGCAGGTCGATGAGGAACTCGTCTGAGGTCATGACCTTGACTCCGGCCGCGAGTACGGGCTTCGTGCGGAGGCCCTTCATGTTCCGGGTCAGGAGGACATCCACGTTGCCATAGATGACCGCGGCGGCGTGCGCGCGGTCGTCTGGGACGGGTGACAGGTCGTCGGTGATCTTGTCACGGTAGAGGATCGGGTTGATGCCGTACCGCCCGAAGTGCTGGCGCACCGCGGCGCTGACCGACGCCGCCGATTCGGGGGTGCGCTGGCCCTCGCGGACGATGACCTCCTCCCATTCGTCGAGCACCTCATCGGTCCAGACCCAGGTGAACAGGAGGTCTTCAGACAGTGTGAGCAGCAGGTCCATGATCGTGAACGGAACCAGCTCGCTCGTGTCGATGAAGACCCGTTGGAGAGGGGCCATCGGGCTACTCTCCGAGGGCTGCGCGGATAGCCTCGGCGCGGGGCCAAGGACTTCAGCAAGCAGATTGGCCTTATTGCGGAACCGGCCACTTCGGGCTGTTCGGGTTCAACCCCGACTATGTCGAAGCCGTGGACCGCAACCTGTCCGAACTGCTCGCTATGCCGGTTGAGTAGGGCCGGCGTCGGTCAGCCACCGCTCGAGGGTGGCGCGGGCGCCGTTGGCGTGGAGTGAGCGTACGGCCTCGGTGTAGAGGGATGCAAACCTGGGGTCGTGGCGTAGCGCACCGAACAGGCTCTCGTCCTCCAGGAAGACCAGCGGCTCGTCGGTGTTGTGCTGGGCGCGGGCCATGACTGCGGTCCGGCGCTGATCGACCACGTCGATCGGCTCGCCGTCCTCGTCGACGCCCTCGGCATATCGCGCCCAGGCGGCGACTACGAGGGCAGACCGGTGCAGCGGTCCGCCGTTCTCGATCTGGTATTGGATCACCGGCACCAGGAACTTCGGGATCCGGTCGGAGCTGTCGGTGCAGAGCCGGGCCAGTGTGTCGGCCACGTGCGGGTTCGCGAATCGTTCAATCAGCTCGGCGCGGTACGCGGCCAGGTCCACACCCGGCACCGGATCCAGCGACGGAGTGGCCTCCTGCTCCATGTAGCCGAGCAGGAACTCGGCGAACTGCGGATCCTGGGTGGCCTCGTGGGCGTACCGATAGCCGGCCAGATAGCCGAGATAGCCGAGCGCCTGGTGACTTGCGTTCAGCAGTCGGAGCTTCATCAACTCGTACGGCGCCACCTCGTCGACGACCTGGACGCCGGCGTCCTCGAACGGCGGCCGGCCGGTGGGGAAGTGGTCCTCGAGAACCCACTGGATGTAGGGCTCGCACACCACCGGCCACTTGTCCTCGATCCCGAACTCGGTGGCGAGCAACTCCCGATCGGCATCGGTGGTGACCGGGGTGATGCGGTCGACCATCGAGTTCGGGAACGCGACATTCTCCTCGATCCAGTCCCCGAGATCCGCGTCCCGCAGTCGCGCGAAGTCGGTGATGACTCGGCGGGTGAGGTGTCCGTTGCCCTGGATGTTGTCGCACGACATCACCGTGAACGGCGCGGTGCCGGCCGCGTGACGCCGGGCCAGCGCTTCGACGATGAAGCCGAAGGCCGTTGCGGGCGCCGCCCCGGGGACCAGGTCGGCCCGCAATGCGTCGTCCAGGTCGAGTGCCCCGGTGCTCTGGTCGACGTGATAGCCGCCCTCGGTGATCGTCAGCGAGACGATCCGGATCTCCGGGTCCGCCAGGGCCGACAGCACGGCCTCCGGATCGTCCGGCGCGAACAGGTAGTCGATGATCGCACCCACCACGTGAGCCTCGCGCGCGCCGTCCGGGTGCTTGACCAGCACCGTGAACAGCTGGTCCTGGTCATGCAGGGCGTCCCGCATCGCCGCATCTGCGGGCATCAGACCGATCCCGACGATGCCCCAGTCGGAAGCCGTGCCCTGGTTGAGCAGCCGATCGACGTAGACGGCCTGGTGGGCTCGATGGAAGCCGCCGACTCCGATGTGCGCTATCCCAGGTTTCACGGCCCCCGGATCGTAGTTGGGGACGCTGACAGCGCGTTCCAGGGAGGGCAGGCTGGCGCGATCGAGCTGGCTCACAGCACGCATCCTTGCACGTGCCCCGTGATATAGATGGCTCGAGGGGATGTACGCGGTCCGGGCTGGGGGCCATCGTGAGCGCAAGCAAGTCACTCGGTATCGCTGCAGGTATGGGCGCTGCCTTCGCCGGAGGCACGTGGTTTTGGCGCCACCAGGCTGAAATTGTGACGCGGCGTCCCGTCAACGAGTGGGCCTTCACTCATGTGAATCGGCTCATGCCCACCGAACCTGTGCATTGTGCCGACCAACCGTGTTTGCTTCCCACTGCGCTCGACGACCAGCTCATCTCCGAGGTGACCTACGAGTACGGGGAGAGCCGCACCCTCGTCGATCTGCACCGGCGTACTCACACCACCGGCTTCTTGGTGTGGCATCAAGGACGGGTGCTGCACGAGAGTTATCCGGGGGTCTTCGGCTCGTCCCGGACTCGGTTCCAACTCTTCTCGCTCACCAAGTCGGTGACCTCGATGCTCGTCGGTATCGCTGTCGAGCGCGGCGAGATCGGCTCAACTGACGACCAGGTCGTCAGCTATCTGCCCGACCTCCGCAATTCCAGCTACGACGGAGTTACCGTCGAGCACCTGCTGGCCATGTCCAGCGGAGTCGCCGGGATCGAGGACTGGACGATTCCGGATTCGGTGATCAACCGCTTCAGTGCCGCGGTGACTACCGGGGGATCGGTGCTCGACGTGATCCTTTCCACTGAGCGTGTCCAGGCGCCCGGCACCGCGTTCAACTACTCCACGATCGACACGCACGTGCTGGGCTGGGTGCTCGAGTCGGCGACCGGCTCGTCGCTGGCCAGGTATGCCGAACGGCAGCTCTGGCAGCCGATGGGCGCTGAGACCGACGCGTACTACTTCCTCACTCGCGGGCGTCCGCGCACCGCGCTCGGTGGCGGCTCGCTCAATGCCACCGTGCGTGACCTGGCGCGGGTCGGCGCGATCATGGCCCGGAACGGCCGGGTCGGCGAGACTCAGCTCGTGCCGGAGGCCTGGGTCGAGCGGAGCCGCGGATCCGCGTTGCCGCATCTGCAGGTCGGTGCGCTCAACGAGGGTGGCGGCTATCCGCACTACGGCTATGCCAATCAGTGGTGGACGCTCGGCGGCGAGCGTCGCGCCTTCACCGGACTCGGCGTCCACGGGCAGTTCCTGTGGGTGGATCCTCCCAGCGAGACCGTGATCGTGAAGACGAGTGCCTGGAACACCGCCGACGACGAGGACAAGGATCGCGAGACCTGCGCCGCCCTCGCCGCGATCGTGCTCGCGGTGGAGGCTCGGGCTTCCTGACTCAGCGGATCTCGAAGTCCTCGGGCTCGGCACCAGGGTTCGACGAGTGGGAGAACTGCCACCAGACCAACCGGTCCTGCCGGAAGCCGTACGTATGCATGGCCGACGCGAGCGTGGCACGGTTGCGCGCCTGCTGGGCCGAGAGCCCCTTCGCGTCCGGCCGGGACGCCGCGCCGAAGAAGCCGATCGGGCTGCCCAGGTCGAGCGGCTTGCCGGTGTCCAGATCGACCAGGGTGACGTCGACTGTCGCCCCCAGCGAGTGCGGCGAGGGACTCTGGAGATATCCGCGTTCGACGAGTTGTCGCTTGCTGAGCTCTGGATAGAACTCCACCTTGCTCGACGTATCCGGTGTTTGCGCCCAGGAGAGCAGAAATCGGTCGGCACGCGCCGGTCGGTATGCGTCACTGACGCGCAGTCCGAGACCGTCCGCGGCGAGATCACTCTGCACCTGCATCAAGGAGAGAGCCGGATCGATCCGCAGGATCAAGACGTCGTCGGCGACGTATCCGTCGACCACCTGGCCCGTCAGATTGTTCGGGCCGGCGTAGCGGAGCTTCGTGTCGATGCTGCCCGGGACATAGACGAAACCGGGCGGAAGTTCCGGTCTGGCTGCGGCTGCTTCCCGACGGAGGTCGCCCGCGAAGTCGACAGCGATATAGCCGAAGGTGAACGCCAAGGAACACGCGGTACCGGCCGCACACACCTTGCTGAAAGCACCTTCGACGTAACGCACCACGAGCATCGTGCCGAGGCACACGATCGCGGCCAGGCTCAGCCCCACGATGGTGATCACCGTCAGAACCGTCACGGCTCCGAGGGTAGCTACCGGCGAGGTCAGCCGGTGGCGACTCGTCCGGCCGCGGTTCCTGCCCGTCGCCGACTGCGTCGGCGCAATGCGGCGGGTGCGGTCAGCACCAGGGCGATGAGAACGCCGATGACGGCTCCGAGGCCATTGGCGATCAGATCCCGTTCGTCCGGGACCCGGCCGGGGATACTGCGCTGGGCGAACTCGATGGCGCTGGTCATCGCGAACGACGCAGCGAGGGCGACCCACCACAGGCGCGTGCCGAAGAGCAACATCAAGAACATGCCGACCGGCACGAACAAGGCGATATTGGCCAGGAACTCCAGTTCGCGATCGTCGACGGACTCCAGGTAGCCGCGCCGGTGCAAGGCGTCGAGAACGCGGTAGATGAGATCGATGTGCTCGGCGGCGTAGG
>JASGEZ010000102.1:0-3493 GCA_047605905.1 Microlunatus sp. | reverse complement strand
GGCCCGACACTGTGTGCGGCCTCGGTGAGGATCTTCTCCCCGGCCTCGATGTCGGCCGGGTCGAACCCACGACCATCCACGCCGCGAAGCGCGCTATCGATCACGTTCACCTGCTCCGGGGTGATCGTCCCGTCCCGCTGCGCTTGAGCCAGATGCGGCCGATACGGCTCCAACGGTTCCCCGGTCACCGAGTGACGCTCGGCCAGATGCTCCGCGGCCCGGACCCGACGCCCGGCCTCGGCGGCGGACAGTCGTAGCCCGCTCACCAGCACCCGGGTCATGCTCCGCTCGCACAACAACCCCGGCACACCTTGCTCGATGCCGTGCTGGATCACCGCGCGGTCCACCACCGGCAGTTGATTGCGGACCTGCTCCAACTCCTGCAAGAACCCGACCAGCCCGAGCGCGCCGAGATCATGCAACGAGCCGTCCTCGACGAGTTTGATCAGGTGCTGCACCCCGGTCCGGACCCCATCCACCGCGGCCAGCAGCGGCGATGCCGCCAGCTCTGAATCGGTGTCCGGGACCATGACGACACTCTATACGAACATCTGTTCGATCACAAGAGCGATGTAGCAAATCCTTTCGATCAATAGGACGCGCACCAGCAGGTTCGGGAGACTCCGAACGACAAATCCGCGTCTCGACCAAGTCTCGAGAATGCCAATCCCGACAGGGTCCCGACAGAGTCAGCTGCGAGCGTCCTGGTTCGTGTCGATGACCGCAATGCCGAGAGCCCACCAGGCATTGATCAACCGCAGGTCTCCAGCGACAGCCACCAGTTCTGAATCGTTAAGCTTCGCCGCCGATGCACAGTGCACGGCGTCGTAACCACGCAATGCCAACGAGTGCGCGAGTTCCGCAGCGGCAGCCGACAACTCGACGGTCAACTCAACAACATCGACATTCGGCCAGATGGCAACGAAGTTGAGCCAGGCCGTCTAATGTTCGTCTGCGGATATCCGGCCCTGTCGTTGGGCCATCGCGAGAGCGGCAGCGGTCTCGGCGTACGTCAGTCTCGAACTGATCCGTCGATCGGCGTCCTCCCAGATTCGACGACAGATTTCTGTGCTCGGCTCAGCAATGAGGATCGGCACGACCGCCGACGTATCGAGTTAGACGATCAACGACGCTGCTCATCGATGAGATCACTCACCGGACCGACAGTCTTGATTGGCGGTGGCAGACCGCCCGATCGCCGGCGTGCCGGCGTCACCTTTCCCTCCGCGATGAGCTGCTCCAGCTTGGTGGGCACCCCAACCGGAACGATCCTCGCAACCGGCCGACCGTGGTCTGTCACCGTGATCGTGTGGCCATCGCGCACTGTCGCCAGATGACGACTCAGGCCATCTCGCAACTCACGAACGCCGACCTCGGTCATCTTGCCCTCCAGTGGCGATATCACGAATTCTCAATATGGCCATTTTGGCAGCACTCCCGCTGGCTTCAACGCCTCACCAGGAGGCAGTACGCCCCACTCCGGTCAGCCGGATGACGGCTTCACCGGCTTCGTCGCTGGCGGCCAGGTCGACTTCGGCGGCGATCGAGTAGTCGTGATCGCCTTCCGGATCGTCCAGGATCTGGCGAACATCCCACCGAGCCGGCTGCCGGTCGATCATCAACAATGCGGGTCCACGGGCGTTGGCGCCGGTCTGGATGCTCGCGTGTTCGGCGAAGTAGTCGGCCATGGCCGACTCCCAGCGAGCGGCTCCCCAGCCGGCCTCACCATCCAGCTGACCCAACTCGTACCAACTGCGGCGCGCCGCCAGCTCGACCCGGCGGAACAGCGCATTGCGGACCAGCACGGTGAACGCCCGGACATTGGTGGTGATCGCAGGGGGTCGGCGATCCGACTCGGCAACCAGTTCGGCCTCTGGGTCGGGCCCGCCGCGCAGCGGCCCCTGATCACCATTGCGCAGCTTCTCCCACTCGTCCAGCAGACTGGAGTCGACCTGGCGCACCAGTTCGCCCAGCCAGGCGATCAGGTCCTCCAGGGCCTCGGTCCGCTTGGTCTCCGGCACGGTCTGCCGCAGCGCCTTGTAGGCATCCGCGAGATAGCGCAGCACCAGTCCCTCGGCCCGGGCCAGCCGATAGCACGCCACATACTCGGTGAAGGTCATCGATCGCTCGAACAGGTCCCTGGCCACCGACTTCGGTGCGAGCGCGTGGTCGAGCACCCAGGGATGGCTCTTGGCGTACGCCCGGTAGCCCATCTCCAGCAACTCGGCCAGGGGCTGCGGATAGGTGACGTCCTCGAGCAGCTCCATCCGCTCCTCGTACTCCAGCCCCTCTCGCTTCATCGCCTCGACCGCCGCACCGCGCGCCATCGAACGCTGGGCCGACAGCACCGGCCGGGGGTCCTCCAGGATCGACTCGATCACCGACAGCGCATCCAGCGCGTAGGTCTCAGACTCGACATCCAGCAGGTCCACCGCAGCCAGCGCGAACGGGGACAGCGGCTGATTCAGCGCGAAGTCGGCCTGCAGGTCGACGGTCAGCCGGGCCAACCGTCCCTGCTCGTCGGGCTCGGCCAAGCGCTCCACCACATCGGTCTGCAGCAGCCCGCGATAGATGGTCAGCGCATCGTGGACATGCTTGCGCCGGCGCTTGGCCGGCTCGTCATTGTCAGTGAGCAGCTGCTCCATCGCGGCCCAACAGTTCCCCGGCCGGGAGATGACGTTGATGATCATCGCGTGGGTCACGCCGAAGCTCGACTCCAGCGGCTCCGGAGGTGCGCTGATGAGCCGCTCGTAGGTCGGCTCGCCATAGCCGACGGTGCCCTCCGGCGGCTTCTTGCGCACGACCTTGCGCCGCTTCTTGGGGTCGTCGCCCGCCTTGGCGAGCGCCTTGAGGTTGGCCACCACGTGGTCGGGCGCCTGCACCAGGACGGTGCCGGCCGAGTCATAACCGGCGCGACCGGCCCGGCCGGCGATCTGGTGGAACTCCCGTGCGGTCAACAGCCGCGGCTTCACGCCGTCGTATTTGCTCAGCGAGGTGAACAGCACGGTCCGGATCGGCACGTTGATGCCGACGCCGAGGGTGTCGGTGCCACAGATGATCTTGAGCAGTCCGGCTTGGGCGAGCAGTTCGACCAGTCGGCGGTACTTGGGCAGCATGCCCGCGTGGTGCACACCGATGCCGTTGCGGACCAACCGGGACAACACCTTGCCGAACCCCGCGGAGAACCGAAACCCACCGATCAGGTCGGCGATCTGGTCCTTCTCCTCCCTCGTGCAGACCCGCAGCGAGTTGAGCGCCTGCGCCTGCTCGATGGCCGCGGCCCGGCTGAAATGCACCACGTAGATCGGCGCCTGATGGGTCGACAGCCGCTCCTCGATCGTCTCGTGCACCGGCGTGGTCACCCATTCGTAGTGCAACGGCACCGGCCGCTCGGCCGAGGTGATCACCGCCGTCGGACGACCGGTACGCCGGGTCAGGTCGCGCTCGAATCGGGTGACGTCGCCCAAGGTCGCCGACATCAGCAGGAACTGGG
>JASGEZ010000101.1:0-6212 GCA_047605905.1 Microlunatus sp. | reverse complement strand
CACGTGCGACCAGGGGAGGCCGTGGTCGGGGATGACGGATTGCAGGTGCTCGACGAGCAGGTGCTCACGCCGGGCGGTTGGAAGCATCGATCGTTGGTCCACGAGGTAGAGCCGGGCATGCGCGTCGAGCGACATCGCGGTCGGCTGCGGATGATCGACGAGTCGGGCGCACGGGAGATCGACTGTGGGGCCGAGCCCGTGCACCCGAAGGGCCGGCCTTTGCACCCGCGAGCCGCCCAGGAGAGCCTGGCGACACGGGCAAAGCTGCTGGCCCGGCGTAGGGAAGACGCGAAGGCGCAAGAGATTGTCGCGCCGGCGCTGGCCGAGGGCTGGATCACGTACGGCTCATGGACCAACGACACGGGTCGACCGGTGTCGCGGTTCGCCACCACCTGGACGGTTCCGCCGGCACCACGCACGAACAACGGGCAGACGGTGTTCCTGTTCAACGGGATCCAGAACTCGTCGATGATCTACCAACCGGTGTTGCAGTGGGGTCCCTCCGCTGCCGGCGGTGGTCCGAAGTGGTCGGTGGCCAGCTGGTACGCCGATGGCCAGACCGGGCAGAGCTTCCACTCCAGCCTGGTCGACGTGAACGTCGGCGACGTGCTGACCGGGGTCATGGTGCGCGGGCGGAAGCGCCCCAACGGCTACAACTACGGCTGCCAGTTCGTCGGCATTCCCAACACCAATCTCCCGGTGTTCAACATCGAGGAACTGACCTGGTGCAACGAGACGCTCGAGGTGTACGGCGCGCAGAGTGAGTCCGACTATCCGAACGTGCCGATGACGGCAATGCGGAACATCGAACTGCTCTGCGGCGGCACCGCGCCGGACTTCCTGTGGACTGTCAACAACGCCGTCACCGACATCGGGCAGCACTGCATCGTCGTGAACGAGAAGGTGACCGGCGCCGGCGAGGTCGACCTCTGGTATCGGCCGAGCCCCTGGTGGCTCTCGGGCTTCGGCAGCATCGCGCCGGGTGCGTCCCAGGACTGGTGGTTCAGCTGGGGTGGTTCCGGTGATGTCGGGCCGCAGCTGATCCAGGCCGAGCCGGTCGAGCCGTCGGGTGAGCTGAGCACCGTCCTCGTCGCCGAAAGCCAGGACGCGGGTGGCCACCTCACCTACCACGCGACGGTCCGCAACGACGGACCGAACGCGGTCCATTTCCAGTGGCGCGGCGGCGGTCGCTGACCCAAGGACTGCTCGCTGAGCAGCGAGCAGTCACACCAACGAGTAGTCACATCGAACGAGCAGTCAGATCGAACGAGCAGTCAGATCGAACGAGAAGGAGCAAGGACATGGCATGGATCGTCAACGGAGGGACCCTCGCCCCGGGTGCCTCACAGAACTGGTGGTTCTCCTGGGGCGGCAACGGGGACCTCGGGCCCCAGCTGATCCAGGCTGAGCCCCTCGGGCCGTCCGGCGAGATCACGACCGTGCAGATCGCCGAGAGTCTCGATGGGAACGGCCACCTGGCCTACCACGCCACGGTGCGCAATGACGGCGGCCAGACGGTCGCCTTCCGCTGGCGCGGCGGCGGCTTCTGAGCCGCCGACCATCAAGAACAACCAACGAACGACCGAGAACGAATCAACAACCGAGAACGACAACGTAAGGAGATGGAGATGCCCAGAATCCAGGTGCTGCTCGACGAGTCGGGCGATGTAATCGGCACCGCCGAGGAGACCCAACAAGCCACGGGTGACGGTGCGCCGACGGCTCGGCTCGTACCCCGCGCCGATCAGACCGTTGCCGAGCTGACCGTCAGCGATACGGAAGCCCGCCTCGACGCGACCGAGTTGCTGAAGACGCTCCAAGCCAAGAAGCTGCGCTAGAGACGGGATCGGACGATGGCAAAATATCTGAAGGTCTTCTCCAACCGCACCGATCCTCGCCTGGGTCGAAATGTGGGCCACGACTCGCGGTCGTGGGACTACGCGTACGCGGCTGCTGATGTCAGCACGCTCGTGTCGGTCAAGCATCAGTCCAACATTCCGACGCTCGACCAGGGCAACCTCGGATCGTGCACCGGCAATGCGGCCACCAAGTGCTTGTCGTACGGGCCGTTCTGGGATGCGCCGAAAGTCCAGGCGGTGATCGGTTCCGACACGGCAGCCAACGAGGCGTACGCAGTGGGCGTCTACTCGGATGCCACCAAGATCGACAGCTACCCGGGAACCTACCCTCCCACCGACACCGGCTCGGACGGTCTGTCGGTGGCTACCGTGCTCAAGACTCGCGGCTTGATCAGCGGCTATCAGCACGCGTTCTCGCTCGAAGCGTTGCTGACCGCCTTGGCGACGCAGCCGGTGATCGTCGGCACCGAGTGGCGCCAGGACATGTTCCAACCCGCGGCCGACGGCCGGCAGAAGATCACGGGCAAGGTGGCCGGCGGCCACGAGTACTGCCTCGACGAGCTCGATGTCGAGAACGAGCGGGTCTGGATGCAGAACTCCTGGGGCGATTCTTGGGGCCTGCACGGCCGGGCGTACTTCACCTGGGACGACATGCGGACCCTGCTCAGGGCATCGGGTGACTGCACGATCTTCGCGGCCCTCCAGACGCCTCCGCCGCCGCCTCCGCCGGCCGATCCGCAGGCGGAGTTCGTGGCTGCCGCCAAGACCTGGCTGTCGTTCCGGCACACCTCGAAGGTGAATGTCGCCTTCGAGAGTGATCTGCGGAAGTACCTCGGCACCCTCTGAGGTTTGCTACCGGAGGAGTTCGCCCTCGATCCAGGCGGCGTCGGTGCGATAGATCGCGACGTGGGATGCCACGTGAGTCGCGCCGACGGCCGCCCGGTCGGCGGTGAAGACGGCCAGTTCGTCGAGACGTTGCACGGCGGTTCGAAGGACGTCTGTCGGTGAGATCCTGACCTGGTCGCCGGCGGTGGCGTACGCGTCCGCGAGTAGGCCGAGCCGGCGGTGCCGTTCTTCGAGGCTGATCGGTCCGATGCCGGTGTCCTCGGCGCAGCTGAGCGGCACGAGCCGATAGGCCAGATAGGCCAGGTCCCAGACCCGCGGACCGGGCGAAGCGGTGTCCAGGTCGATCAGCCCGACGAGCTGGTGGTCGTCGTCGAAGACCATGTTGTACGGCGCCACGTCGTTGAGGCAGATGACTTCGGCAGGCTCGTGCGGCAGGAGCTGCCAGACCGCATTCGTATGGTCGAAACCGGCGCTGGCCTGGTGAATCCGGGCCAGCAGAGAGCCGGTCTCTGCCAGCACCTGGTCGGTCCAGACCCAGGACGGCAACGGGTAGCCCGGCACGGTGCCCGGCAGGTAGGTCAGCATTTCGCGGCCCTGCTCGTCGAAGCCGAGCGGCCGGGGGAGACAGTCGATTCCCTTGCCCGCCAGGTGTTCCAGGAGCCGGTGGATGGTCGGGGTCCACGGTCCCGTCGAGCGATGCACGGCGTCGCCCCGGCGTACGACGGCATTCATGTTGCCGCCGGTCAGCGGAACATCGACCTCGGCGTCCGGCATGGTCGGCGACGTCCTACCACCGGACCGCGAGGCCCGGCAGGTCTGAGAATGCCGGGTCCTGGGTGAGCAGGGTCATGGACTCGATCATGGCCTGCGCCGCCAAGATGCGATCGAAAGGGTCTCTGTGATCCCAGCGCAGGCCGCCCGCAAGTAGGGCATGTTCCTCCGTGATCGGCAGTCGTTCGACACCTAGCCGTTCCAGATGTCGTCGGTAGCCGCCGATGAGGCCATCTGCGCCTGGGAGTTTGCCGAGACGCTGTTTGGTGCTGATCTCCCACGCCGATGCGGCAGAAACCAGCAGTCGAGACTCGCGAGCCAAGATGATCATGCGGGCGGCAGGGCCGAGGCGGCTGGGCTCGGTCAACGCCCAGAGGAGCGTGTGAGTATCGAGCAGGTACCTCACTCTTCGCCCTCCCAGGCCGCGAGTTCGTCGGGCGGAAGGGGATCGAGAAACTCGTTCGGGACCGAGTAGGCGACGAAGCCGAGTTCCCGGGTTGCTGGTGGATCCAGCGGGACGAGCTTGGCAACCGGAGTCGACCCCCGCGCAATGATCACTTCCTCACCGCGTTCCACCGACGTGAGGAGCGCAGAGAGATGTGTCTTGGCGTACTGCACCTTCACCTGTGCCATGTCTGCATAGTACGTAGTTGGTCTACCTTGATCAACCAAGGTTGGTCAGAATGATGCTGGTTGTCGTTCGCGGAGGTTTGTCGGCGGTCCGGCGGGACGCGGCGTGATCCACTCATAGGCGTACGTACAAATGAATGTTTGTGATAGCTTGAGCCCTGAACAGGAAGAGGAGCGGTCATGAACGCAGCGCCAGCGCGGGATCTGGATCGAGCGCTGCGCGCCTTGGCCGATCCCAACCGGCGCGCGATCCTCGCGGTCGTGCGGACCGGTCCGCGGGCGGTGGGCCAGATCGCCGAGGAGGTGGGGCTCTCGCAGCAGACGACCTCGCATCACCTCGGCGTGCTCCATTCGGCCGGCTTGGCGACGCGTACCGAAGAGGGAGCGAGGCATCTGTTCGTGGTGAACACCGACGGGCTGGCGGCGGTGCGGTCCTATCTCGACGACTTCTGGCCGAGCAAGCTCGCTGCCTTGAAGGCCGCGATCGAGTCCCGGAACGAGGATGCACATGGCTGAGTACGCCACCTCGATCGAGATCGAGGCGCCGCCGGAGGTGGTGTTCGAGTATCTGACCACCGAGGCCGGGATGACGGCGTGGATGGGCCAATATGCGCGGCTCGATCCGCAGCGGGGCGGGGAGTTCGCGGTCGACATCGCCGGGTACGCGATCCGCGGTGAATATCTGGCGGTCGAGCCGCCCTCGCGGGTCGTCGTGTCCTGGGGAATCGTCGGCACCCCGGATCTGCCCGCCGGGGCCTCGATCGTGGAGTTCCAGCTGGACGCAACCGCTCGGGGCACTCGGCTCGAGCTGGTGCACTCCCGGCTGCCGGACACGGCCGTCGCCGGTCACCGGGACGGCTGGCAACACTTCGTGCCGCGGTTGGCGCTGGCTGCGGCCGGCACCGATCCCGGCCCTGATCACTGGTGCCCGACGACGGGTGCACCAGACCTACCGAACTGAGGAGTGCGTGATGTCCCAGAGTTCTGCCCAAGCCGCCTCTGCCCAGGCCACTTCGGTGCAGGCCACTTCTGCGCAGGCCATTGTCGAGGAATACCACCGGGCGTGGACCAGCGGCGATGTCGACCGTGCGATGGGGCTGGTCGCGGCGGATGTGGTTTGTCGTGCTCCCGGCCGAGACCTTTCCGGTGTCGAGGCCTATCGGGAGTTCCTCGCCGGATTCGCTCCGATGCTCACGGGGATCGGCGATATCGCGAGCTTTGCGGCAGGGGAGCGGGTCGCGCTGTTCTACTACCCGCAGACCGTGGTGACCGCCACCGCTCCGGCGGCGGAGTGCTTCACCGTCCGGGACGGCAAGATCGTCGAGAACGTCCTGATCTTCGACCGCTTGTCGTTCGCGCAAGCCAGCTGAAGGGTGAGGGCAGGGATGTCGTCCGCCGAGCGGTCCGAACAATCCGGACAGAGCGAACAGGCTGATCTGGTCGAGCGCGTACGAGATCTGCTGGCCGACCAGTCGACGACCGTGGAGAAATCCATGTTCGGTGTGCGCGCCTTCATGGTCAACGACAAGCTGGTGGTCGGAGCCCGCAAGAACGGCGACCTGCTCGTCCGGGTGCCGGCTGAGGACCACGACGAACTGCTGACCCGGCCCGGCGCCTCGCAGTCCGAGATGGGTACCGGCCGCTCCATGGGCCCGGGGTGGATCTCGGTCTCGGCGGCCGTGCTCGAGACCGAGGAGGCATTGGCGTACTGGTTGACGATCGCCCTCAACTACAACCGCCTCATCAGCGCCTGCTGACATCTGAACGCCACCCGAGATGGTATGCCCCCAATCCTTAGGCGAATGAGTTACATAGAAGTGGGCTCGCGGATCTCCCCACCAGCCGGGGCGTCGACGTGCTGTGCTACGTATTGGGACCAGGCCAGATCGGATGCCGTGGGAGGACGATCGCCGTTGTCAGCAGGGCAGGGCTCTGCGATGGTCGGCGTTGCTGTGATCGGTCGCGGGGTGACGGCTCGGCGCTACAGGTCGAGTTGTTCGTGGCGGCGCCAGTTGCTGATCGTGATCCTCGGGTGCAGGATCGGTTTCTGCTCGGGATCGATCCACTTCGGCGGGATCCACACGGGCAGCCCGTCGGTGTTGATCT
>JASGEZ010000100.1:0-5671 GCA_047605905.1 Microlunatus sp. | reverse complement strand
GCTGCCCGGTCTCCAGCATCACATAGTTGGTGATGTCGACGGTCAGCGAAATGGAACGCATACCGGCCAACTGCACCCGGCGGGCCAGCCAGCGCGGGCTGGGCCGGGACGGGTCTATGCCGGTCACCGTGACGGCAGTGAAGAGCGGGCAGGCGTCCGACTCAGTCCGAACGGGATAGCCGTCGACCTTCGAATCGGGCGTAGCCAGGGCGACCGGATCGGAGAACGCCACACCCATCGCCTGGGCGGACTCCCGCGCCAGGCCGCGCAGCGAAAGGCAGTAGCCACGGTCCGGGGTGACGGCGATGTCCAACACCTCGTCCCGCAGCTGCAGCACCGCGGCGGCATCGGCACCGGGCACCGGCTCCACCCCGCCCTCGGCATCGGGATGCAGCACCATGATCCCGGCGTGGTCGTCGCCCAAGCCAAGCTCCTTGGCCGAGCAGATCATCCCGTCGGAGATGTGCCCGTACGTCTTGCGGGCGGCGATGGCGAAGCCACCGGGCAGCACCGCGCCGGGCAGCGACACGACCACCAGGTCGCCGACGGCGAAGTTGTGCGCTCCGCAGACGATGCCGCGGGAAGCCGGCACCTCCCCGTCGGCGGGATCGTTGTGCTCCGGACCGACATCGACCCGGCACCAGCGGATGGTCTTGCCGTTCTTCTGCGGCTCGTCGACGTACGACAGCACGCAACCGACCACCAGCGGACCGGTGACGTCAGCGCCTGCCTGGTCGACGGTCTCGACCTCCAGGCCGGCACGAATCAGCTCCTCGGCGAGACCGCGACCGTCGATGTCAGCAGGCAGGGCGGCATAGTCGCGCAGCCAGCGCAGCGGCGCCCTCATCGGGCCAGCCCCTGCAGTGAGCGGCCGTAGCGGACATCGCCCTCGATCAGGTCGCGCAGGTCGGCAGCGTTGTTGCGGAACATCAGGGTGCGTTCGACGCCCATCCCGAACGCGAAGCCCGAGTAGACGCTGGAGTCGACCCCGCAGGCCTCGAGCACCCGAGGATTGACCACCCCGCAGCCACCCCATTCGATCCAGCCCTCGCTCCGGCAGGTGCGGCAGGGTTGGTCGGGGTTGCCCACCGACGAGCCATGGCAGACGAAACACTGCAGGTCGACCTCGCCCGACGGCTCGGTGAACGGGAAGTAGTTGGGCCGCATCCGGGTCCGGGTGTCCCCGAACATCGCGCGGGCGAGGTGATCCAGCGACCCGCGCAGATCGGCCAGGGTGATGCCCTTGTCGACGACCAGGCCCTCGATCTGGTGGAACACCGGGAGGTGGGTCGCGTCGTACTCGTCCGCGCGGTAGACCTTGCCCGGACAGACGATGTAGACCGGCAGCTCACGATCGAGCAGTGCCCGGGCCTGCACCGGCGACGTGTGGGTACGCAGCACCACCCCGCTGTCCGGCTCGCCGACGAACAAGGTGTCCTGCATGGTCCGGGCCGGATGGTCGGGGATGAAGTTGAGGGCGTCGAAGTTGAGCCACTCGGCTTCCATCTCCGGGCCTTCGGCGACCTCCCAGCCCATCGCGACGAAGACATCGATCATCTGGTCCATCAGCGCGGTGATCGGGTGGATCGCGCCCTCGGGCCCGAGATCGACCGGCAGAGTGACATCGACGCGCTCGGCGACCAGGCGGTTCGCCAACTCGATCTCGGCGATCTCCGCCTCGCGGGTCTTGAGCGCGTTGTTGATCTGACCGCGGGCCTGGCCGATCCGCTTGCCAGCATCCTTGCGGGCCTGCGGCGGCAGCGACCCGATCTCCCGGTTGGCCAGGGCGATCGGTGATTTGTCGCCCGCGTGTGCCAGCCGGGCGGCCTTGAGCTCGGCCAGCGAGGACGCCGCCGCAAACGCGGCCAGCGCCTCGGCGACGGCCGCCTCGACGTGGTCGGCATTCAACGGGGTCACCTCAACGGGGTCGTAGCTCGTGTTCGGGCCGGACATTGGCTCCTGCTTCATACGGGGTCAGTTCACGACGCCGGATCTGGCTCGGCGCCCGGGACAGTCTAGGAGAACCAGCTCCTGTGGGCCGCCGGTTATCACCCCGGAGCCGTCATCCCCCGGACAGTCACCTCGCCAGGCGTCGTAGCGGCTGAGCCAGCCGGAACAGGTCATCTCAGTCGGCGGAGTCACGCCTCCTGCTGGTCAGCACGCCTTCTGGGAGCCGGGAGGTGTCCAGCGGTCCAAGCACCCGGACCAGGTCGCCGACATCTCGGGACAGGAATGACGGCACCTCTCCCGACGGTCGCACGATCCGGCCGGACCGGATAGCGCTCGCGAGCTCGCGCAGACCGGCGCTTGGCGGCGGCTCAACCGGTCCCGGGCCGCCACTCGCCAGCTGCGGCGGCTGGTCGTTCTTCCACTCCTGCAACCGCCATCCTTCGGCAAGCACCCGGTAGGCCAAGCGCTCGGCAGCCGCGACCGCCGGCCACAGCCGCTGCGTGGTCAGCTGCTGGGCGGCGAACCCGTTCATCCCGTGCTCGAAGGTGTCGTCCAAGGCGATGGTGCGGCTTTGCAGCCGGCGCCGCGCCATCATCCCGGCCGGCGACACGACCGTCGCGGGTGTCAGCTCGTCGACCGCCTGTGCGGCCGCCTCCAACACACCGGCCAGTGCCGACGGCAGCCAGCCGGTCGGCGACTTCCGCGAGACGCCGGCGAACACGACCAGTGCGAGGCCACAGCCCAGGGCCGTCTCTCCGGCTCGGGCCAGGAACAGCACATCGGCTGGTTCTCGGGTCATCCCGCCCGCATTCGCGATCATCAGTGCCGAGGCAGTGATGAACACTGCGGCAGCCGCGTAGTTGCGCGGCACCAGCAGCTGGGTGACGAAGGTCAGCACAGCGAGGACAGCGATGAGGACCCAGCTGCGGGGATCGAGGTGGAGCAGGGCTGCGGCCAGGCCCACCCCGAGGATCGTGCCGACCGTACGCTGCAGGCCACGCTCGATCGTCCGTTGGCGATCGAACCCCGGCGACAGCACCAACACCGCCGCCGCGATCCCCCAGTAGGAGTGAGCGAGGCCAAACATGGCACCGAGCAGGCCGATCGCTCCGGCGGCCACGGTAACTCGGGCCAGCACCAACAGTGAGCGAGACCCCGGACGGAGGGCGTATTGCAAGGTAGCCAGTCGGGTGGGTCGCCCCAGGGGCAGTGAGACCGGCACATAGGTCATCTGGAGGCTGCGCCGAAGCATTGCCTGCCGGCCGAGTCGTCGCAGGCGGGCCGCGCTCACCCGGTCGGGGTGGTCGCGTCGCATGGCATCGGCCAACTGCAGCTGGATCTGCCGCGCCAGCTCCCGCAACCGGAGCAGCTCCGGACCTGGGTGGCGCAGCCGTGGCTGCTGGTTCACCAGCATCAGCCAGGCCTCATACAGCCGCTCCGCGGCCGTGTGTCGGGCGCGGTCGACGTCGGCCGTACCGATCGCCTCCAAGTAGTCCGCCGCATCCTCTGCAGCGGCCGCGACGATCCGCCGCTCGGGTGACCGGAAGTCCCACAGACCCGGGAGGACGTGGACGAACCCGGCGAACACACCGCCGGCCAGCACGAGGAGCGAGGTCTGGACCGGGTCGGCGCCATGCGCCGCCATGGCAGTTCCGGAAGCACCGACGAGGACGATCTGGTATGCCGCCGGAGGGACCCCGAAGGCGTTGCAGAACAGGGTGGACAGCGCCGCGATCACGGTCACCGCTGCCGCGGCCAGCCACAGGTTCTGTCCGGTCAAGATTCCGAGGAACACCGCAGCGGCCTGAGCCAGCGCCAGGTAGACCAGCAGCCGGAAACGGTAGACATACGGCCGGCCGCCACCGAACAGACCACCGAAGCCACCGAGACTGGCGGTCAGGCCGAGAGCGAGGTCACCGATCAACAGTCCGGCAACGGCCGGGACCACCACGCACAGGACAGTCCGTAACGCGACCGGCCACTGCGGTGGTGTGGGTCGCAGGTCCAGCAGGACGGCAAGGTGGCTGCGCGAACCAGTCACCGGAACTGCCCGCTCACCGAGGCTGTGATCGCTGGGCGGTCGCGCTCGCATAGAGCAGGACCGCGGCGGCGGTGGACAGATTGAGACTTTCCGCCCGGCCGTAGATCGGGAGCGCGACCAGCCGGTCCAGCAGATCGGCGTGCTCGGCAGGCAATCCCCAGGCCTCATTGCCGAAGACCCAAAACGTCGGCTCGGCCAGCGCACCGGTGACTGACAGATCGTCGACGGTCGCGTCGGCACTGCCGTCGGCCCCGAACACGGCCAACCCGATCGACCGGGCCTGCGCAACGGCCTCGGCTAGATCCACACCGACGGAGATCGGCAGGTGGAACACGCTGCCGGTGCTCGCCCGGACGGTCTTGGGGTTGTAGAGATCGACCGAGTCCCTCGAGATCAGTACGGCGTCGGCGCCGAAAGCGTCCGCACACCGAATGACCGTTCCCAGGTTGCCGGGGTCACGGATCTGGTCGCAGAGCACGACCAGTCGGGCGCCGGTGGTCAACGCCTGGTCCGGAGAGACATCGACCGTGCGGCAGATCGCGAGGATGCCTTGGGGAGTCACGGTGTCGCTGAGTTCGCCAACCGCCTTGGCCGGCGCGCTCACCACTGGCACACCGACTCGCACCGCAGCATGGAGCAGGTCTTGATGCGCGTCGACCGAGCTCTCACCGACCAGCACCCGGCGTACGACCCCGGCAGCAGCCAGCGCCTCGGAGACCGCCTGACGACCTTCGGCCAGGAACTCCCCGGCGGTCAGCCGATCCTTGCGGCGTAACAGGCGACGAGCCGACCGCAACACCCCCGCCGAGGCAGGGTGCGGTGCGATCGGCTCGTCGAAACTGAGGCTGCTCAGGACCGTCAGGCAGCCGACACAGCGGCGGCCGGGGCCGGCTGGTGGGCCTTGGCGACCTCGACCAGCGCGGCGAACGCCTTCGGGTCGGTGACGGCGAGATCGGCGAGGATCTTGCGGTCGACCTCGACCTCGGCAGCCTTCAGACCGGAGATGAACCGGTTGTAGGTCATCCCTTCGCTGCGGACGGCGGCATTGATCCGGACGATCCACAGCTTGCGGAAATCGCCCTTCTTGGCGCGGCGGTCACGGTAGGCGTAGACGCCTGAGTGGGTGACCTGCTCCTTCGCCTTGCGGTACAGCCGGGAGCGCTGACCCCGGTAGCCGGACGCCTGCTCGAGAACTTCCCGACGCTTCTTCTGGGCATTGACCGAGCGCTTGACGCGAGCCATGCGAGTTACTCCTTGATATCAGTGATGGCGGTGTGGGGTGGGGCGCTCTACAGGCCCAGCAGCTTGCGGGCCTTGGCCGCGTCGCCGGCGGAGAGAACCTTGTCGCCGGCCAGCCGACGAGTACGGGTGCTCGGCTTGTGCTCGTTCAGGTGCATCTTGCCCGCCTTGCGGTGCATGAGCTTGCCCGAACCGGTCACCTTGAACCGCTTCTTGGCACCGGAGTGCGTCTTCATCTTCGGCATGGCTGCCGCTCACTTTCTTCATTCTTCGTCAGTCGGCCCGTCGGCGCGGTGGCGCCCACGGGGTCATACGGGTCTTGCGTGTCGGTGGATCCTGACCTCAGAGGTCGACGTCGGGATCCAGGTTGTCGGCCGGTCCTCGCCGGCGGCGCGGAGTCTGCTCCGCGGCCGCCTGGGCGCGCCGGGCCTCCTGCTCGGT
>JASGEZ010000099.1:0-35360 GCA_047605905.1 Microlunatus sp. | reverse complement strand
CGAAGCAGCCCAGCTTGTCGCCGGCCGCCATCGCGGGTAGCCAGGTCTGCTTCTGCTCCTCGCTGCCCCAGCGCCAGATCGCGAACATGGCCAGCGATCCCTGCACCGAGACCAGACTGCGTACGCCGGAGTCGCCGGCCTCGAGTTCCAAGCAGGCCAGTCCGTACGAGACCGCGTTGGTGCCCGCGCAGCCGTAGCCCTCCAGGTGCATGCCGAGCAGCCCGAGCGAACCGGCCTCCTTGGCGATGCCGAGATCGAGGTCACCACGCTCGTACCAATCGGCGACGAACGGCTTCACCCGCAGCTCGACGAAGTCACGGACGGCAGCCTGGATGTCGCGTTCCTCCTCGCTCAGCAGGTGGTCGACCTTCAGCAGGTCCAATGGTGCAGTGCGGCCCTTCATCAGCAGTCCATTCCGGCCACCGTGACGGCGGCCTGTTCGATCTCGTCCTCGCCCAGCAGCACATGCTGAGCGGCGGTTCCCAACGGTACGAAGGAATTCAGGCTGGAGACCCGGCGCAGCGGGCCACCGAAGCCACGCTCCACCAGGCAGGTGATGACACCTTCACCGACTCCACCATCGTGCCGAGTCTCGTCGACCACGAGAACCCGGCCGGTGCGTTCGGCCTCGGTCAGGAGATCATCGGCCGGCAGGGGAGAGAGCCAGCGCAGGTCGCAGACGCGCGCCACGATCCCGGCTCGGCGGAGCCGCTCGGCGACCCGCAGACTCATCGGCACCCCGTTGCCGAAGGTGATCATGGTCAGGTCGCCTTCATCGGGGCCGTAGCTTCGCGCCCGGCCGATCGGCACATGGTCACCACCATCCGCAGACAGCCAGCCGCCGTCGCCGGCCGAGTGCAGATCCCGCGCGTGATAGAGCGCGATCGGTTCCAGGAACACCGACACGGTGCCGTCGACGGTCGCTGCTGCCACGCAGGTACGCAGCAGCGCCGCGGCGTCGTCGCCACGGGAGGGGCAGGCAATGACCAGACCGGGAATGTCGCGCAGCACGCCGAGGGCGTTGTCGTTGTGGAAGTGACCGCCGAATCCCTTCTGGTACGCCAGTCCGGCGATCCGGACCACCAGTGGATTGCGATAGCGGCCCTGGGAGAAGAACGACAGCGAGGCCGCCTCGCCGCGGAGCTGGTCCTCGGCGTTGTGCAGATAGGCGAGGTACTGGATCTCCGGAATCGGCAACAGCCCGGCCAATCCGGCACCCAGGCCGAGACCCAGGATCGACTGCTCGTCGAGGATCGAGTCGAAGACCCGGGCCCGGCCGAATCGACGGGCCAGCCCGCGCGTCACGCCGTACACGCCGCCCTTGGTGCCGACGTCTTCGCCGAAGATCATCACCCGGGGATCGCTCTCCAGCAGCTGGGCGAGGGTCGCATTGATCGACTCGGCCAGCGTCCGCGGCGCAGAGTTCTCGAGGGCTGCGCGGCGATCTTCGCCGACGTTCTCAAAGGTGCGGCGATCCTCGCCGACCAGCCGGGCGACTTCCTGAGCGACGGAGTCCGGATGACGTGGCGACAAAGGCGCCATCACCTCGGCTGCCGAGCCGAGCAACCGGGCATCGGTCAGCTCGGCGATGGTGGTCTCGACCTCGTCATGCACCGCGTCGACCTGGGCGATCAGCTCCGACACTGCCACGCCGCGAGCCAGCAATGCGCGCGCGGTGCCGACGATGGGATCGGCAGCCAACTCGGCCTGGACCGCCGAAGGCGTGCGATAGGAGACCTCCGCGTCGCTGCCGGCGTGGCCCAGATAGCGGACCGTCCGCAGGTGCAGGAACACCGGCCGGCGCTGCTCGCGAGCGATGACTACGGCGCGCTCGATCTCCGGACGAGCAGTCTCGGGATCGGCACCGTCGACGGCTACATACGCCAGTCCCGACCGGGAGCCGTACGCGGTCTCGATCCAATCGTGCGGCGTAGGCACGGAGATGCCCAGACCGTTGTCCTCACAGAGAAACAGCAACGGCACGGGCGGTCCGCGGTACGCGGCGTTGAGGGCCGAGTTGATCGCGCCGGTGGCGGTGGAGTGGTTCGCCGAGGCATCGCCGAAGGAGGCCACTACCACGCTGTCGACTGGCCATTCGGAGACGACGCCGACCCGCTGGGCGCGGGGTAGCGACATGGCCAGACCGACGGCTCGCGGCAGGTGGGAGGCGATGGTCGAGGTCTGCGGAATGATGCTCAGGTCGCCGTGCCCGAACACCTTGTGCCGGCCGCCCGCGATCGGTTCATCGGCTGCCCCGAGGAGTCCTTGCAAGACATCTCGGATCGGGGTGGACCCGATGACCTGCCCTGCCCGGGCACAGTAGAACCCACCCGAGCGATAGTGCAGCAGTGCCGGGTCGGTCGGACGCAAGGCCAGCGCCACCAGGGCATTCGCCTCGTGCCCGGCCGAGGAGATGGTGTAGAAGCCGCGTTTGGCGCGTTGCAGCCGCCGAGCCGCCAAGTCGAGTTCGCGGCTCTGCAGTTGAGCCCGATAGAGCGTTCGCCACCACGAGACCTCCGAGTTGTCAGACTCAGCAGTCGCCCGAGCGACCGTGGAATCTGACAACTCGGCAAGGGCGGAGCGCAGGTGTGCGTCCAGAGCCTCGTCCGGCGTGGAAATGGCTGCCACGGATGGAGTCTGCCCTACGAATTACTTGTTCAGCACGCTGCCGATGACTCGGCCGAGTGCGGCAACTGCCTCGTCGATCTCGTCATTGCTCACCGACAGGGCGGGACGGAGGCGTACCGAACGCTCGCCGCAAGCCAGCACGATGACCTGCTCATGCTCGTACAGATCGGCGATCACCTGATCCCGAGCTGCCCGGCTCGGCAGATCGACGGCCAGGAACAGACCACGTCCGCGCGGGTTGCTCACCCGTCCCGGATGGGCGGCGGCAATGCTCTGCAGTCCGGAGAGGAAACGCTCACCCTTGCCGACTGCCGCCTCGATCAGGCCCTCGGTCTCGATGATCTCCAGGATCCGGCGGGACCGGACCATGTCGGCCAAGCCGCCACCCCAGGTGGAGTTGATCCGGCTGGAAACGGTGAAGACGTTGTCGGTGACCTCGTCGACCCGTCCGCCGGCCATCACGCCGCCGAGCTGGGCCTTCTTCGAGAACGCCACGATGTCGGGCTGCACGCCCAGCTGCTGGTAGGCCCACGCGGTGCCGGTGGTGCCCATCCCGGTCTGCACCTCGTCGAAGATCATCAGCGCGTCGTGCTCGTGGGCGAGCTCGGCGATCCGCTGGAAGAACTCCGGCCGGATGTGGTTGTCGCCGCCTTCGCCCTGGATCGGCTCGGCGATGAACGCGGCGATGTCGTGCGGGAAGGCCTCGAAAGCCGCCTTGGCCTGGGCGTACGCACGGTCCTCGGCCGCCTCGATCTCGGCCAGGTGCTCCTCGATCGGGAAGGTGACCGCCGGTACGTCGATGCGCGGCCAGTCGAACTTCGGGAAGCGGGCGGTCTTGACCGGCTCGGTGTTGGTCAGCGACATGGTGTAGCCGCTGCGGCCGTGGAAGGCCCGGGTCAGGTGCAGGATCTTGGTGCCCAGTTCGGGGGAGCGACCGGCCGCCTCGTTCTGCCGGCTCTTCCAGTCGAACGCGATCTTGAGCGCGTTCTCGACGGCCAGCGCACCACCCTCGACGAAGAACAGGTGCGGCAGCGCCGGATCGCCGACGACGCGGGCGAAGGTCTCGACGAACTCCGCGTACTGGCTCGTGTAGACGTCCGGGTTGGCCGGCTTGTTGGCCGCGGCCTGGGCCAGTTCGCTCATGAAGGCGGGATCGTCGACGATGCCGGGCGGGTTGATGCCCAGCGGAGCCGAGGCGAAGAAGGTGTAGAAGTCGAGGTAGCTCTTGCCGGTGCGGGCATCAACGATCCGCGAGCCGCGGCTGCGCTCCAGGTCGAGCACCAGCGGCATGCCGTCGGCCAGCACGTGCGCGGCCAGGCTGGTGTGAACCTGATCCGGGCTGATCTGAATGTGTTCGGCCATACGGCACCTCCTCGTCATCGGACGAGAAGGATGATCTCGTCACATGCTCTTGCGATGCCGTAGATCGTAGCGCCTAATCGCCATCTGACGCCAATATTCATAGTTCAGGCGGGACTGTCGCTCAAGGTCTCTCGCCTCTGGCCGCCTTCTCGACGAGGATCTCCACCCGCCGCGACTTGGTGCTCTGCTGCTTGGCCAGTGCGATCTGGGTCAGCCCCTGTTTGCGGGCGCTCGGCGGAAAGGCATCCCAGTTCTTGCGCGCCACGGGTGAGGCATCGAGGGCAGCGGTCAGCTCCGGCGGCTCGATACCGTCCTCCACGCTGTCGAGGACGGTCCACATCCCGGAGGCCTTGGCGGCTTCGATCACCGCCCAACCGGCCGGCTGGATCCGGCCGGCCGGCTCGAGTTCGGCGATCCGCACCTTGTTGGTTCGCGACCACCCGCTCCGCGGACTGCGCCGAGCCCAGCGCTGCAGGGCGCGGGTCTCGTCGAGAGTCTTGACCTGGCCGTCGATCCAGCCCCAGCAGAGGGCCTCGCGAACCACGTTCTCGTATGTCAGATCGCTACCGGCGGGCAGCTTGCGCGGCATCACCAGCCAGATGCCGGCTGTCGTGGCGTGATGAGCGGCAAGCCAGTCGTGCCAGTCGGCCAGCGAGCCGGGCTCGAACCGGTCGGTCTCCTCGGGCGTCCCGGTCACAGCCGGGCCGCCAGTCCGGCGAGCAGCGTACGCAACTGGGAGGCGGCTTGCTGACCGGCCTCGATGACCTCGGCATGGCTCAACGGCGTCGGCGAGATGCCGGCCGCCAGATTGGTGACCAGGGAGATGCCGAGCACCTCCAGCCCGGCTTCCCGAGCAGCGATGGTCTCCAAGGTGGTGGACATGCCGACCAGATCACCGCCCAGGATGCCGGCCATCCGGACCTCGGCCGGGGTCTCGTACGCGGGTCCGTGGAACTGCACGTAGACCCCCTCCGGCAACCCAGGGGCGACCTCCTTGGCGAGTGTCCGAAGCCGAGCGGAGTAGGCGTCGGTGAGATCGATGAACGTCGGCCCGCGCAGCGGAGTGGCGCCGGTGAGGTTGAGATGATCGCTGATCAGGACGGGTGTGCCAGGGGCCCACTCCCGGCGCAGACTGCCGCAGCCGTTGGTGAGGACGATGGCGGTCGCACCGGCCGCCGCGGCGGTACGCACACCGTGCACGACGGCGTCCACGCCGCGGCCCTCGTAGAGATGAGTGCGGCCGGTGAAGATCCCGGCGATCTTCCCGGCGGGTGTACGCACCGCTCGGAGCAGTCCTCCGTGACCTGCGACGGTCGGTGCGCTGAACCCCGGCAACTCGGTCAGCGGCAACTCGCCCAGCGTCTCGCCGAGGTCGTCCGCGGCGGCCGACCAGCCCGATCCCAGCACCATCGCCAGGTCGAGCCGGGTCAGGCCCAGCCGCTCCAGCAACATCTGAGCAGCCTCGGTCGCAGTGGTCTTCGGGTCCGGTTCGACGGCCATGGCGGCACTGTAGCCCCGAGCACTGACCGTCCCGTTTCCGTCGGCCCGAGATCCACAGTCGGCTCACAGCCGGTGCCCAGCCCCGCACCACACAGGGCCAGCACACTCGTCGCCATGTCCTCATTTCGCCTTCGTATCGCTGCGGCCACCGTCGCCCTCGCCACCGTGCTGGGCGGTTGCTCGGTGCTGCCCGCCACCTCGACTGCCGGGTCGGCTGTCAGCGCTGCCGCGGGTTCGGTGTTCGACACAAGTCAGGTGCACACCGTCTCGCTGGAGGTCGACCAGGCTGCGCTCACCACGATGCTGAAGACCTTCGTCGACACCGGTGACAAGGAGTGGATCAAGGCCACGGTGACCATCGACGGCACGACCTTCGACGAGGTCGGCATCAAGCTCAAGGGCAATTCCTCGCTCAAGGGAGTCACGACAGATTCCGCTGCCCAGGATCTGCCCTGGCGGATCAGACTCGACAAGTACGTCGACGGTCAGGACCTCGACGGTTACAGCGACTTCACCATCCGAGCAAACTCAAGCCAGACCTCGCTGAACGAGGCCGTGGCGCTGGATCTGCTCCGAGACGCCGGACTGGCCTCGGAGCAGGCGGTCGCCACCCGATTCAGTGTCAACGGCAGTGCCGCAGTCCTGCGGCTCACCGTGCAGAATCTCGACGACACCTGGGTCGAGCAGAACTTCCCCGATGCGGGAGCCGACAGTGTGCTCTACAAGGCCGATTCCGACGGCGACTGGTCGTGGCGGGGTGAGGACGGGGACTATACATCCTCCTTCGAGGTGGAGGCCGGCGACGAGGACTATGCGCCGCTGATCGCGCTGTTGGATCTGATCAACAACGGTACGGCGGAGGAGATCGCCGAGAAGCTGCCCACCATGCTGGACATCGACGCATTCGCCGACTATCTGGCCTTCGAGGACCTGGTCGACAATTTCGACGACATCGACGGTCCGGGCAACAATTCCTATCTGTTCTGGGACTCCGCGACCAAGCGCTTCACCGTCGTGGCCTGGGACCACAATCTCGCCTTCGGCTCCCGGCCGGGTGGCGGTGGACAGCAGGGCCAGCCGGGTCAGCAACGCCAGCCGGGTCAGCAGGGCCAGTCAGCGCAGCCGAGTCAAGCAGGGCAGCCGAGTCAAGCAGGGCAGCCGAGTCAAGCAGGGCAGCCGAGTCAAGCAGGGCAGCCGAGTCAAGCAGGGCAGCAGCGGGACTCAGCCGCTCCTGGCCAGCAGCCGTCCGGTGCGCCGAACGGCGGGGGAGGCGGCCGCGGCCGGACGAAGGACAACCCGCTGGTCACGGCCTTCAAAGCCAACGAGGAGTGGGCCGCCCAGTACGAGAAGGCGAAGACCGAGTTGCAGGACAAGCTGGTCGACTCGGGCGAACTGGCCGATGCCGTCGAGGAACGGTCCACTGTGCTGACCGAGGGCGCCACCGATCTGGTCGGTGCCGACACCATCGCCACCGAGGCCGACAAGATCAGCGCGTACGCCGAATGAGACTCGTGTCGGCGGTGCTACCAGCCGCTGGAACAGGGCCGGGCGCGCAGCTCGGCCAGATAGTCCGCGGGTGCCCCGGCCACCTCGGCAGCGTCGGTCAAGATGCCGAGCGTCCTGGCACTGGGCAGACCGCCCTCGAAGTCGTTCAGTACGTAGGCCCAGGCGGTCACTTCGCCGTCCAGGGTCGCGACCCGGACCCGAACCTTGCGATAGAGGCCGGAGTCGGCGCACTCCCAGCCGTCCAGAGTGGCCTCGTCGGCATCGGTCACGTCGTAGAGACCGACATAGACCTGTGCGTCGGGATCCTCGACGAGCGTGGGCAGCGCGCCGTCCCAACCGTCACCGCCGAAGGTGATCCGCCAGCCGGTGAGCCAGCCCGTGCCTCGCAGCGGCGAGTGCGGACAGCGCGTCGTCATCTGGTCGGGATCGAGATTGCTCCCGTACGCGGCGTACAACACGCGAGTGAGGTTATCGCGACCTCGGGCTGCCGTAGCGGCAGCAACGCCCCGGCCAGGCATTCGTGGAGATCATGCATCCGTGGAGACAGGGCGCCCGTGGAAGAATGCCGAGGGTGACCCGTGTAGTCATCATCGGCGGCGGTCCCGGCGGTTACGAGGCGGCACTTGTGGCCAGCCAACTCGGCGGCGACGTGACACTGATCGACACCGACGGACTCGGTGGCTCGGCCGTGCTCACCGACTGCGTACCGTCCAAGACGCTGATCGCCACGGCCGAGGTGATGACCGGCGTGGCCGAGGCCGGTGAACTCGGCATCCGGTTCGGCACCCGCAATGACACCGACGCCGAGACCGCGGTGCACGTCGACCTGGCGGCGGTCAACACCCGAGTGCTGGACCTGGCGGCCCGTCAGTCCGACGACATCGCCAAGCGGCTGACCGATCAGGGCGTCACCATCGTCCGTGGTCGCGGACGGCTGGCCGGGCCGGAGCGGGTGGTCGCCAAGACCGAGGACGACGTGCTCGTGTTCGAGCCGGACGTGGTCCTGGTCGCCACAGGTGCGCATCCGCGGGTGCTGCCGGACGCAGTGCCCGACGGTGAGCGGATCCTCACCTGGACTCAGGTCTATGCCCTGCGGGAGCTGCCCGAGCGGCTGATCGTGGTCGGCTCGGGTGTCACCGGTGCCGAGTTCGCCAGTGCGTACGACGCCCTCGGCGCCGAGGTGGTGCTGGTGTCCTCCCGGGACCGGGTGCTGCCGGGCGAGGACGCAGACGCCGCCCAGGTGCTGGAGGACGTATTCGCCCGGCGCGGGCTGACCGTGCTCGGCAAGGCGCGGGCCGAGTCGGTGGTCCGGGACGGCGACGGGGTGATCGTCCGGCTGGCCGACGGCCGCGAAATCACCGGCTCGCACTGCCTGCTCGCGGTCGGCTCCATCCCCAACACCACCGACATCGGCCTGGCCGGCGCGGGGGTCACGCTCGACCGCGGCGGCTTCATCAGCGTCGACAAGGTGTCCCGTACCTCAGCTCGGGGAATCTATGCGGCCGGCGACTGCACCGGTGTGCTGATGCTGGCCTCGGTCGCGGCGATGCAGGGCCGGATCGCCATGTGGCACGCCCTGGGTGACGCGGTCTCGCCGCTGGATCTGCGGGTCGTGTCCAGCAATGTGTTCACCGCTCCGGAGATCGCGACCGTCGGCATGAGTCAGGCCCAAGCTGACAACGCGGTGCCCAAGGTGGCTACCGTCCAGCTGCCGCTGGCCGGCAACCCGCGCGCCAAGATGCAGGGCCTGCGCGACGGCTTCGTCAAGGTGTTCTGCCTGCCGGTGACCGGCATCGTCGTCGGCGGGGTGGTGGTGGCACCGCGGGCCAGTGAGCTGATCTACCCGTTGACGATCGCTGTGTCGCAGCGGCTTACGGTGGATCAGGTCGCCAACTCGTTCACCATCTATCCGTCTGTCTCCGGTTCATTGGCGGAGGCGGCGCGCCGGCTCCACCTGCACGGCGCGGACCTCGTACCCAAGGAGTGACATGCCCTACATCACCGTCGGTCAGGAGAACACCGCTGACATCGACCTCTACTACGAGGACCAGGGGAGCGGTCAGCCGGTCGTATTGATCCACGGCTATCCGCTCAACGGCGCGTCGTGGGAGAAGCAGACCCAGGCTCTGCTGCAGGCCGGCTACCGGGTGATCACTTATGACCGGCGCGGCTTCGGCGCCTCGAGCAAGCCGTCGGTCGGCTACGACTACGACACCTTCGCCGCCGACCTGGCGACCGTGCTGGACATCCTCGATCTCACCGATGTGGTGCTGGTCGGCTTCTCGATGGGGACCGGGGAGATCGCTCGCTATCTGTCCCGGTACGGTAGCGACCGGATCGCGAAGGCCGCCTTCCTCGGCTCGCTGGAGCCCTACCTGCTGATCACCGAGGACAACCCCGACGGCGCCGGACCGCAGGAGTTCTTCGACGGCATCGTCGAGGACGTCAAAGCCGACCGGTACGCGTTCTTCGCCGGCTTCTTCCAGGGCTTCTACAACCTGGACGAGAACCTGGGCAGCCGGATCAGTGAGGAGGCGTTGCGCGCGAGCTGGAATGTGGCGGCGAGCAGCGGTGCCGTTGCCGCCGCAGCGGCACCGCTGACCTGGCCGACCGACTTCCGGGCCGACATCCCGGCGATCACCGTGCCGGCCCTGATCGTGCACGGCACCTCCGACAACGTGCTGCCGATCGACAAGACGGGCCGCAAGTTCGCCGCCCTGTTGCCCAACGCCACCTACGCCGAGATCGAGGGCGCTCCGCACGGGCTGCTGTGGACGCATGGTGCCGAGGTGAACGAGCACTTGCTCGGATTCTTGGCCAGCTGAGTTCGGCAAACGACCCATGGCTGAGTTGTGTGTGGAGTTTGGTGCGAGGTCGCACCGAAACCCACACGGTTTCCGCTGAGATGGGCATCTTGGAGATGGCAACGCGAGTGAGCGTCGAGTTGCCTGAGGGACCAGAAGCGGTCGCTCAGCTGGCCGACTTGCTCCGCGACCGCACCTGGACCGCGCTGACCGGTGCCGGGGCGTCGACCGACAGCGGCATCCCGGACTACCGCGGACCGACCTCGGTGCTTCGTGCTTGCCTCGTGCACAGCGTGCGGCGGCAGGCTCAAGCCGGATGTGGTCTTCTTCGGTGAGTCGGTGCCCAAGGACCGGGTACAACTGGCCTACGACCTGGTTGATGCCGGAGAGGTGCTGGTGGTGCTCGGCTCGTCGTTGACGGTGATGTCCGGGCTACGGTTCGTCCGACACCTGGCCAAGCAGGGCCGGGAGGTGGTGATCGTCAATCGTGGCCTCACCCGGGGCGACCCGCTGGCCACGATCAAGATCGACGGCGGCTGCGCCGAGACCCTGGTGCCACTGGTCCAAGCCTTGCGGAACTGATCAGGGTTAATCGAAGAGGTCGCCGAACATGTCGCCGAGGCCCTCGCCCAGGCCGCCGATGCCTTCGCCGATCCCCTCACCGATGTCGCCGATGCCCTCACCGATACCGGTGAACAATCCGGCGCCGCCGCCGCCGAACAGGAAGCTGCCGATCAGGGCACCGGTGAGCAGGTCGCTGCCGCGCCACCGGCTGTAGTAACCCTGCGCCCACGGCGCGTACGCCTCGCCACCCTGCCAGTAGGGCACCCGCTGCGCACCCATCTGGACTGTCCGGATGTACGGATCCGCCCCGGCCAGCACGCGTTCCGCATCGGCGGGGCAGGCCGGCACCGCACGCGGCACGCCGCCGGGTGGGGCCCAGTTCACGTCCTGGGATGACGGGCCGTGCGCCGGATTGAAGAAGCACGGCGGACGCTTGGTCGGCAGCGGACGGTTGGCGACCCGAGCCTTCACACACGCGATCGCATAGCGACCGTCCTCGAGGATCTCGGTGACGTGCTTGATCTCCTCCGGTCTGCGCACCTGGTCCAGGGAGTATTTCGCGTTGTCGTATGCGTCCAGGGCCCGCTGGTAGTCCTGCTGCATCGCCTCGTCGAGCGGGTGCCCCGCCACGTCGGTGTCGAGCCGCTGGAGTTCCTCGCCGAACTTGGTCACGTCCTCGTCGGCAGCGCGCCTGGAGGTGGACAACTGGTTCTCCAACTCGGCGTGCCGATCGGCCTCCCGCTGCTGCACAGCCTTGCGCCGATACAGCAGTGAGCCGCCGACGACGGCGACCACGATGAGGATGACGAGCACTTCAGCCATGGGCTCCAGTCTCTCCCGATAGATCTGGACGACGAGGGTGCTGTGGCCTTTCTTACGGAGTTTTTGGTGCTCCGCCGACCTTGCCTGACGTTACTCTCCGCCGCGGCGGTTGCTGCTGCCGACCCGCCAGTGCTTGATCTCAGTCGTTGATCATCGAACGCCCGTATGCGAGGTCATGCGTATGCGGCGCCATGACCGGTCGCGCTAGCCTGACCGTGTGGAACCGGAGCCGGACACCAAGGACTGGACCTGGACCCTCGGCCGGCGCTGTGAGCAGTGCGGGCTGGCGGCGGGTGATGTCTCGATCGCCGACGTACCCGCGCGGGTCTTCGTCGCCGCCGAGGAGTGGGTCGTCATCCTGCGTGAGAGCCCGGCGGTCACCGCGCGGCCGGAGCCGGTGGTGTGGTCGCCGCTGGAATACGGTGCCCATGTCCGCGATGTGCTGGCGCTCTTCGACGCCCGGATCGCCTTGATGCTGGTCGAAAGCGTGCCGACCTTCGACAACTGGGACCAGGACGAGACCGCGATCGCGGAGCGCTACGCCGAACAGGACCCCGAGGCGGTGGCCGATGAGCTCGAGACCGCCGCGCTGGCTCTGGTCACCCGACTGCGCTCCCTGGAACCGGAACAGCTGGAACGCCGCGGGCTGCGCTCGGACGGTTCGGAGTTCACTGTGGCGACGCTCTCGCAATACATGCTCCACGATGTGGTCCACCACCTCTGGGATGTCACCGGCCAGCAGGACGCCGGCGCCTCCCTCGAGTTGGCCTGAACAGACTCGGACGGATGGGAGACCAGGTGAGACCCACTGTGCTGGTGGTGATGGGTGTCTCCGGAACCGGTAAGTCGACTGTCGCCGGCCTGCTGGCTGGCCGGCTCGGCTGGGATCTGGCGGAGGGCGACGACCTGCACCCGGAGGCGAACGTGGCCAAGATGGCTTCCGGGCAGCCGCTGACCGACGAGGACCGCTGGCCGTGGCTGGACAAGATCGCCGCCTGGATCCAGGCCCGCCTCCAGGCAGGAGAGCCCGGCATCATCACCTGTTCGGCGCTGCGCCGGGCTTACCGCGATCGGCTCCGTGAACCCGGCGTCACCTTCGTCCATCTGGAAGGCAGCAAGGAGATCATCGCGGCCCGGATGGCGACGCGACTCGACCACTTCATGCCGACCAGTCTGCTCGACTCCCAGTTGGCCACCCTCGAGCCGCTGGAGGCCGATGAAGAGGCGATCGTGGTGTCACTGGGTCAGGGTCCGCAGGAAGAGGTGCGTGAGATCATCGATCGGTTGGGACTGTCACCCGCGCGAACCGAGACCAGCCCCTTGGACCAGCCCTAGATCGGCAGCTTGCGGAAGATCGGTCGGGGTACGTGCCGCAGTCCGGACATCACGGCGCGCATCGGAGCCGGCACCCAGATCAGCTCCTTGCGGCCCTTGACCGCGGTCACCACGGCATCGGCGACGTCCTCCGGTGTGACGGCCAGCGGCGCATCCTCCAGGCCCTCGGTCATCTTGGAGCGGACGAAGCCGGGGCGGACCACCAGGACGCCGACCCCCGAGTCACGCAGTGCCTCACCCAGCCCCAGGAAGAAGCCGTCGAACCCGGCCTTGGTCGACCCGTACGCGAAGTTCGAGCGCCGGACCCGCTCGCCGGCCACGCTGGACAACGCCACAATCCGGCCGTGGCCCTGGGCGCGCAGCCGGTTGGCCAGCAGCACGCCGAGATGGACCGGGGCGGTGTAGTTGACCTCGACCAGTTCGAGCGCCGCTGCCGGGTCGGTCCAGGCGCGTTCGGCATCGCCGAGCAGCCCGAAGGCCACGACCGCGATATCGATGTCACCACCGGCGAAAGCGGCATCGATCGTGGCCGCGTGCGTCTCTGGTGAGCGCGCCTCCAGGTCGACCTCGGTCACCTCGCAACCCAGCTCGGCCAGTTCGGCGGCCGCTTCCGTACGCCGGGCGGTGGGCCGGGCGGCCAGCACGACGCGCAGCGGCCGACCGATCGCGTACCGGCGGGCGATCGCCAGGGCGATGTCGGACGTACCGCCGAGCAGCAGCAGAGACTGGGGATGGCCGACGGCATCGATCATGGTGGGACTCCTGTGTCGTGGGGATCGCAAGGTGGTGCGGATGGGTGGGTCGGGTGGCGAGGTCAAAGCCGGAGCCGGCGGGCCAGGTCGGAGGTGAACATCGAGTTGGGATCGATCCGTTCCCGCACCGCCAGGAAGTCGTCCAGCCGCGGATACATCTGCCGCAGAGTCCCCGGACTGAGCCGCGAATCCTTGGCCAGATAGCACCGTCCGCCGGCGCCGGCCACCTGCTCGTCCAGACTGGTGCACAGTCCGTCCAGCCCTTCGGTGATCGGGAAGTCGACGGTCAGCGTCCAGCCCGGCATCGGAAAGGACAGCGGTGCCGGGTCGCCCGGGCCGAACCGCTTGAGCACGTTGAGGAAGGACGGGTGCCCGGACTCCACGATCAGGTGCACGCAGCGCCGGAAGGTCTCACCTTCGGTGAAGGGAACGACGAACTGGTACTGCAGGAACCCGTTCGGCCCGTACACGTTGTTCCAGCCGGACACGCTGTCGAGCGGATGGAAGAACGAGGTGATGTTCTGGATCTCGCCGACCTTGTGTTTCGGCGCCTTGCGGAACCACAGCTCGCTGAACGCCTTGACCGTGGCCCGGTTGATCATCCGATTGGGGAACATCTCGGGCACGGTCCCGTACGAGGGTGCGACGAACTTCAGCGGCTCGTCCCGCAGCTTGGCGGGCAGCTCGGCGACGGTGGCCTTGTTGCCGCGGGTCAGCACCGCCCGGCCGAGGTGCTTGCCGCGGGTGACCGCGTCGAACCAGGCGACCGAATAGGTGTAGTCCTCGTCCCGTTCGGACATGGTGGCCATCAGCTCGTCGAGGTCCCCGCACCGCTGGGTGTCCACGGCGAAGTAGGCGGTCTCGGTCCGCTGGACGGCGATGGTGGCCTGCAGGATCACCCCGGTCAGACCCATGCCGCCGATCGTTGCCCAGAACAGCTCCGGATCGTCGCCGTCAGGTGTGAGGGTGCGGACGATCCCGTCGGCGGTGAGCAGGTTCAAGGACCGTACGTGGGAGCCGAAGCTGCCCTGGGTGTGGTGGTTCTTGCCGTGTACGTCGGCGCCGATCGCGCCGCCGATGGTGACCTGGCGGGTGCCGGGCAGCACCGGGATCCACAGGCCGAAGGGCAGCAGCGCCTTCATCAACGCGTCCAGGCTGACCCCGGCCTGGACGGTGACGGTAGGCGATGGGCCCTCGGCGTCGACGTGCAGGATCTGGTTGAGCCGGGTCAGATCGAGGGTGGTGCCGCCGGCGTTCTGGGCGGCGTCGCCGTACGAACGGCCCAGGCCACGGGGGACCACGCCACGATCACCGGCTTTCCGCAGTGCCGAGATCGCGTCTGCGACGCTGTCGATCTGGGCCAGCCGCGAACGGGTGACGGCAGTCCGGCCGAAGCCGTGCAGCTCGACCAGCTCGGGCGGGATCGCCGCCGGCAGTTCCACCAGCGGGGATGGCTTCAGCAGGCCCTCGTCGGGCGGAAAGTCGCTCACCACAGCTGTTCACCCATCCGGCTCATCCGAACACCGCAATCGAAATAGTGGCCAACCAGATCACTCCTAGCGCTTGCAGCACGCGGCCGCGCAGCACGACTTCTTCCGGCTCGCCCGCCTTGCCGGCGTCCACCTCCAAGGCGTACTGCAGCATGCCCAAGGTGAACGGGGCGATCGAGATCGCTGTCCACGGTACGCCGAACAGCGGATCACTGCGATTCTCGAAGGCCCACAGACTGTAGGAGGTGACGACCAGCACGGCGGCCAGGATCCAGACGAACCGCAGGTACGTCGGTGTGTAGCGGTCCAGCGACTTGCGGGTGCCGGCCCCGGCGCCGACCGAGACCAGTTCGGAGTAGCGCTTGCCGGCGACCATGAACAGCGACCCGAACGAGGCGACCAGCAGGAACCACTGGCTCAGCGTGACTTCGACGGCGACGCCGCCGGCGATGGCGCGCAGCAGGAAGCCGCTCGACACCACCGCCAGGTCGATCACCGGCAGATGCTTGAGCACCGCGGAGTAGAGGATCTGAATGCCGACGTACACGACCAGGGTGATGCCGAGCCCCGGGTCGACCAGATAGCCCAGCGTCAGACCACCGATCCCCAGGACGACGCCCATGATCGAGGCCGCAGGGACGCTCAACTCCCCGGCGGCGATCGGCCGGAACCGCTTGCGCGGATGGAGCCGGTCCTCCTCGACGTCGCGGATGTCGTTCAGCAGATAGACCGCCGAGCTGACCAGGCAGAACGCAACGAACGCGAGCGCCACACCCTGCAACACCGCGGTCTCGAACAACCGGCCGGCCGCCAAGGGTGCGAGCACCACGAGGAAGTTCTTCACCCACTGCCGAGGCCGGAGCGCTCGGATCGGGGCAGGCAACCGGCTCACCGGACGCTCGACGGACTCAGACATCGCCCTAGAGCGTAGTTGGCGCGAACTCAACGGGCGTCCGGCGCCACCGGCTGAACGCGCGGGGCCGATGGCGACGTCACAGATAGGGCTGCACGAGTTCGGCGTAGCGCTCCACCATGGTGGCCAGGACCTTTTCACCCGGTGCGGCCCAGATATCGGCGTTGAAGATCTCCACCTCGACATCGCCCGCGTAGCCGCTCTCGGCGACCCAGCGGGTGATGATTGCGAAGTCGATATGGCCGTCACCCATCATGCCGCGGGCCAGCAGGGTGTCCGCCGGCAGCGGGGTGATCCAATCGCAGATCTGGTAGCTGTAGATCCGCTTCCCGGCCCGGGCGATCTGCTCCCGTAACGCCGGATCCCACCAGACGTGGAAGGTGTCGAACACGACTCCGACCTCATCCGGACCGAACTGTTCGGCGATGTCGAGGGCTTGCCCGAGGGTGGACACCACGCCGCGGTCGGCCGCATAGATCGGGTTCATCGGCTCGATGCCGAGCCGGACGCCCCGTTGCTTGGCATGGGGGACCAGCCGGCCGATCGCCTCCGCGGCGCGCGAACGCGCGCCGATCAGGTCCCGGTCGCCCTCCGGCAGCCCGCCCGGAACCAGACAGAGCGTGTCGGTGCCGAGCGCGGCCGCCTCGTCGATCGCGCGCAGGTTGTCGGCGTGCGCGGCCTCGATCTGCGCGGGGTCGGCGGCGGTGAAGAAGCCGCCGCGGCACAGCGAGGAGACGCGCAACCCGGCGTCGCCCAACCAGGCCCGCGCGTTCTCCAGCCCGGCCTCGGCAAGTGGTTCCCGCCAGATGCCGATGCTGGACAGACCCGCCGCGACGGTGCCGTCGATCGCCTCACGCAGTGTCCAGAGGTTGGTGGTCTTCTGGTTGAGCGAGAGGCGGCTCATCGGTCGATGCCCGCTGCGTCGAGGACCAGGCCCAGGCGGTGGGCCGCGAGTTCGGGATCCGGCAGCAGCCGAGCGGCGTTGGCCAGCTCGAACACCCGGGCGAGGTGAACGGGGGACCGGGCCGCCTGCAGTCCGCCGATCATGGTGAACCCGTCCTGGTGACCCGACAGCCAGGCGAGGAAGGCGATCCCGGTCTTGTAGTAGAAAGTCGGCGCCGCGAACACCTGCCGCGACAGCTCCACCGTGGGCTCCATCTCCGCCCGGTACGTCGCCACGTCGCCGGTGTCCAGTGCGGCCAGCGCGGCGGAGGCGGCGGGCGCGATCGCGGCGAACGCGCCGAGCAGGGCGTCGGAGTGATGCGTTCCGTCGCCTTCGATCAGCTCGGGGTAGTTGAAGTCGTCGCCGGTGTAGAGCCGAACCCCCTCGGGCAGCCGGGCCCGCAGACCGATCTCGTGCTCGGCCGACAGCAGGGACACCTTCACGCCGTCGATCTTGTCGGCGTGCGACTCCAGCAGCCCGACGAAGGTGTCGGTCGCGGCGCCGATGTCGGTGCTGCCCCAGTAGCCGGACAGGCTCGGGTCGAACGCCTCGCCCAGCCAGTGCAGGATGACCGGCTTGCTCACCTGCGACAGCAGCGTGTCGTAGACCCGGAGATAGTCGTCGGCACCACGTGCGGCGACCGCCAGCTGGCGCGACGCCATCAAGATCACCTGCGAGCCGGTGCCTTCGACGAACTCCAACTGCTCGCAGTAGCCGGCGATGACCTGGTCGAGACCGAGCGGCGCGGACGGCAGGTGGTCGGTGCCCACGCCGGACGCGATCCGGGCACCGAGCTCGAGCGCCTGCGCCGCGCTCCGCGCGATCAGCTGCTGGGTGGCCGCCCAGTCGAGTCCCATGTTGCGCTGGGCCGTGTCCATCGCCTCGGCCACGCCGAGTCCGTAGCGGAACAGGTGACGACGGAAAGCCAAGGTGGCGTCCCAGTCGACGACTGCCGGTGCACCGGGCACGTTCTCGCCGTAGGGGTCGGCGACCACGTGCGCGGCGGCGAAGGCGATCCGGCTGGTGTACGGCTGGGGGTGCTCGGCCCAGGCGCGCGGAGCCGCCAGTTCGACGGTCCGCAACGAGCCGTCGGGCCGGGGGAGGCGCACCGAGCTCCTGGAGATGACCGCGGTCACGGCTCAGCCCTGCCCGATCTCGACCCTGCGGCCGTCCGCGGAGGACCGCAGACCCGCTTCGACCAGCTGCAGACCACGGACGCCGGCGGCGAGGTCGTAGCGATGCGGGCGGCCGGCATCGACGTCGCGGAGGAATTGTTCCCACTGGGCGCGGAAACCGTTGGGGTAGTCCTCGATGTCGGGCACCTGCTCCCACTGGGCGTGGAAGTCCTGGTCGGTGGGGATGTCCGGGTTCCAGACCGGCTTCGGGGTCCGGGCGCGCGGCTGAATCCGACAGCCGAACAGGCCTGCCACTGCCGAGCCGTGGGTGCCGTCCACCTGGAACTCGACGAGTTCACCGCGATCGACCCGGACGGCCCAGGACGAGTTGATCTGGGCGATGACGCCGCCGGCGAGCTCGAAGATGCCGTACGCGGCGTCGTCGGCGGTGGCGGTGTAGACGTTGCCGTTCTCGTCCCAGCGCTCCGGGATGTGAGTCACGGCCTTGGCCGTGACCGCCTCGACGCGACCGAACAGGTTCTCCATCACGTAGTTCCAATGGCAGAACATGTCGAGCACCATGCCGCCGCCGTCCTCGGCGCGATAGTTCCAGCTCGGTCGCTGAGCGGGAATGACGTCACCCTCGAAGACCCAGTAGCCGAATTCGCCGCGGACCGAGAGGATGCGGCCGAAGAACCCGAGATCGATCAGCCGTTTCAGTTTGACCAGGCCGGGCAGATAGAGCTTGTCGTGCACGACCCCGGTGATGGCACCAGTCTGCTCAGCGGCTGCGACCAACTCGAGTCCGTCGGTAACCGACTCGGCAATCGGCTTCTCGGTGAAGATGTGCTTGCCGGCCGCGAGTGCAGAGAGAATGGCCGATTTGCGGGCCGAGGTGACCTGCGCGTCGAAGTAGATCCGGGCGTCGGGGTCAGCCAGCGCGGCATCGAGATCGGTGGTCCACTCCGCGATGTCGTGCCGACCGGCCAGGTCGGCCAGCTTGTCGGGATTGCGGCCGACGAGGACCGGTTCGACGCGGATCCGATCGCCACCGGCGATGACTCCGCCGGCATCGCGGATGGCGAGGATCGACCGCAGGAGATGCTGTCGGTACCCCATTCGTCCGGTCACCCCGTTCATGATCACCTTGATGGTCCGCTCTGCCATGACCCTCCTTCGGTCGACGACTGACTCAGCTGGCGACCAATCGGGCTGACGACTGGTCGAAGAACGCGCGTAAGCGGTTAACGAAAGCGCTTACGTGAGCGTACGCTGCCGTCTGACGGCGTGCAACCGGGTCCCGTCCCGGACCTGCGAAAGGAGGCGGCCGATGGGCAACAGCCCCGCCAGTCCGAGGTTGGTCGATGTGGCCGAGGCCGCCGGTGTCTCGCTGGCCACTGCCTCGCGCTCGCTGCGCGGACTGACCGGGGTCAGCGACGAGGTCGCGGCTCGGGTCCGCAAGACCGCGGAGGAGATGGGCTATCTGGTCAACACCCATGCCCAGTCGCTGGCGGGTGGCACGACGTCGATCGTCGGTCTGATCGTGCACCAGATCGACGACCCCTATTTCACCGAGATCGCCGCCGGCGTCGTCCACGCGGCCGAGAGCCGGGGGCTGATCGTGCAGGTCGCCCATTCCGGTCGGAATCCGGAGCGTGAATTGAAACAACTCCGCTCGCTCGCCGCGCAGCGGGCGCGAGTCATCATCATCGCCGGCTCGGGTTATGTCGACGGCGAGCAGGAGGCGGAGGCTCGGCGACTGCTGTCGACCTACCAGCGCAGCGGCGGACGGGCGGCCGTGATCGGTCGGCACCGGTTGGGAGTCGATGCCTTGTTGCCGGACAACCAGGGTGCGGCGCTGATGCTGGCCGAGCATCTCGTCGAACTCGGTCATCGGGAACTGGCGATCATCTCCGGGCCCGAGACCCTGACCACGGTGCAGGACCGGCTGGGTGGGGCGGTGGAGGTTTTCGCGCGGGCCGGGGTGCGCTGGCATGTCGTGCCGACCGAGTTCACCGCGGACGGTGCCGGTGCCGCCGCGGTGCAGGCGCTCCGTGACTGGCCGGAGGTGACTGCCATCCTCGCACTCAACGACGCGATGGCCATCGCGGTCCTCGTCGCACTGCGCCGATCGGGGATCTCGGTGCCGGGGGAGGTCTCGGTGGCCGGCTTCGATGACGTCTCGGTGGCCGAGCTGCTCTATCCGAGTCTGACGACCGCGCGTTTTCCGCTCGGGCTCATGGGTCGCGACGCGCTCGACCTGGCGACTCGGCCCGCAGCCGTCCGGCCGCGGCGGAAAGCTGTGCCGGCCGAGTTGATCGTGCGGGAGTCCACCTCGGTGCCGCGTTCGCGACCGTTGCGCAGTAGCAGCCGACTCTAGGAACCTCCGGCAATCCCAGCTCGCTTCTGGCGGCGGGAGAGATTGCGTAACGAAAGCGCTTGCGCAAACGTTTACGCTCTTCTAGAGTCAGGATCGCGGCGATGTCATTTCGACGAGGTAATCGAGTGTTCCGGATTCGTTGAGGCCCTTCCGGAGTTCTCGGTCGCTGTGCCATTGACACGTAAGACACGGAACCGTACTGTGCGGAAAACGTTTTCACATCAACGAAGAGGGAGAAAACAGCATGGGCCTGTCACGTAGGCAGTTCATGTTCGGTGCCGGCATAGCCGGACTTGCGGTGGCATCGGGTGTGGCGGGATGCGCACCGGGCTCGAGCAGCAGCGGCGGAGGAGGTGGCGGCGATACCGGTTCGGCCGAGCTGACCCTCGCCTGGTGGGGCAACGACGTCCGCAACAAGAACACCACCGCCGCGATCGACGCGTACACCAAGGCGAACTCGGGTGTGAAGATCTCTCCGCAGCCGGGTGAGTGGGCGAGCTACTGGGACAAGCTGGCCACCCAGGTTGCCGGCAACACGGCGCCGGACATCATTCAGATGGACATGGACTACATCGCCGAGTACGGGAACCGTGGCGCGCTGCTCGATCTCTCCGGTGTCGACACCTCCAAGTTCATCGAGGGCACCGTCGACTCGGGCAAGATCGACGACACGCTGTGCGGGATCAACGCCGGCATCAACTGCATGGTCGTCCTGGCCAATCCGAAAGTATTCGAGAAGGCGGGCGTCGACCTGCCGGACGACAAGACCTGGACCTGGGACTCCCTGATCGACACTTCCGCGGAGGTGGCGTCCAAGGGAAAGCTGACCTTCGGGTTCCAGTCCCTGGTGAGTGACAGGCTGTTCCAGGCCTGGGTCCGGCAGCAGGGCAAGCAACTGTTCACGCCCGAGGGGATGGGTGTCGAGACGGGCGACGTGCAAGCCTGGTTCGACTACCTGGCAAAGGCGCAGAAGGCCGGCGCCATCGGCACCCCGGCGCAGATCAACGAAGAGGCGACCAAGTCGATCGATCAGAACGCGATCACGTTGGGCACGGCGGCGCTGTCGATGTCCAACTCCAACCAACTCGAGGCCATCAACGCCGTCGCGGCCGATCCGCTCACGATGCTGCGCTACCCGACGATCGCCGGCGACGTGTCGCAGCGCAAGGCCTGGTACAAGGCGTCGATGCTTTGGTCCGTCTCGGCGCAGTCCAAGAATCCGGATGCCGCGGTGGCGTTCGTCAACTGGTTGGTGAACTCGGCCGAGGCGGCCGACATCAACCTGGCCGAGCGTGGTATGCCCGCGAACGGTGAGATTCAGGAGGCGATCAAGGGCAAGCTCTCCAAGGACCAGCAGACCGTCCAGCAGTTCCTGACCGACATCAAGCCGGAACTGTCCGACACTCCGATCGCCCCGCCCCCCGGCGGCGGCAAGATCGGCGACGTGATGCTGCGGTTCGCGACCGAGGTGCTGTTCGGCCGTCAGAGCAGTGCTCAGGCCGCGGAGGGCTTCATGAGCGAGATGAAGTCGAACCTCGAGGGCTGACGCGATGAGCGCCCACCAGAACGCTGAGAGGAGGCCCTTGTGAGTGCGATCTCCGAGCTCTCCCACCTCAAGGTCAAGAAGGCCGCGACGCCCGAGGAGCGGGCGCGGCAGCGCAAGGAGGACGGCCGGGACAACAAGGCGGCCTACCTCTTCCTCATCCCGTGGTTCATCGGGCTGGTCGTGATCACGATCGGCCCGATGATCGCCAGCCTGTATCTGTCCTTCACTCGTTACTCGCTGATCCAGGCACCGAAGTTCATCGGGATCGACAACTATGTCCGGATGCTGGGCGACGACCGGCTGCATCACTCGCTGAAGGTCACGTTCATCTATGTGATCGTCGGTGTTCCGCTGCAGCTGATCTTCGCCCTGGGCGTCGCACTGCTGCTCGACAAGGGCATGCGCGGACTCCCGATCTACCGATCGGTCTTCTATCTGCCCTCGATGCTGGGCGGCTCGGTCGCGATCGCGCTGCTGTGGCGGCAGATGTTCGGCAGCGACGGGTTGGTCAACCAGATCCTGCGGGTGTTCGGCATCGATGCGCACACCGGCTGGATCTCCGACCCCAGCTATGCGTTGTGGACGATCATCCTGCTGCACGTGTGGACCTTCGGGTCGCCGATGGTGATCTTCCTCGCCGGACTCCGGCAGATCCCGGGGATGTACTACGAGGCGGCGTCGTGTGATGGCGCGACCCGATGGACCAAGTTCACCAAGATCACGCTGCCGCTGCTGTCACCGATCATCTTCTTCAACCTGGTGCTGCAGGTGATCAACGCCTTCCAGTCGTTCACCCAGGCTTTCGTCGTCTCCGCCGGCACCGGCGGCCCGGCGGACTCGACGCTGTTCTACACCCTTTACCTGTATCAGAAGGGTTTCGGGCAGTTCCAGATGGGCTATGCCGCGGCGATGGCCTGGCTCTTGGTGGTCATCGTCGGGACGCTGACCGCTGTCAACTTCTTCCTGTCGAAGTATTGGGTGTTCTACGATGACTGACATTCAGACAGCTGCCACTCCGGCGTCCTCCGCCGCTGCTGCCGGACTCCCCGAGCGCGGGGGCAAGGGCTACACCTCGGTGACCACCAGACGGGTCCGGTCGGTGGTCAAGCATCTGGTGCTGATCGCGGTCAGCTTCGTGATGATCTATCCGCTGCTGTGGTTGCTCGTGTCCTCGTTCCGGCCGACCGAGGTGATCTTCCGGACGCCCGGCCTGTGGCTGAACAACCTGGTGACCGAGAACTACACCGCCGGCTGGTCCGCCCTGGGCCAGCCGTTCGGCCACTACATCGTGAACTCCGCGATCGTGGTGATCGGCGCGGTGGTCGGCAACGTATTCGCCTGCTCACTGGCCGCGTACGCGTTCGCCCGGCTGAAGTTCCGGCTCAAGACACTGTGGTTCTCGATCATGCTGGTGACGGTGATGCTGCCGATCCACGTGGTGTTGGTGCCGCAGTACATCTTGTTCAACAAGCTCGGCTGGGTGAACACGTTCGTCCCGCTGATCTTGCCGAAGTTCCTGGCCGTTGACGCCTTCTTCATCTTCTTGATGGTCCAGTTCATCCGCGGTGTGCCGCGCGAGCTGGACGAGGCGGCTCGGATCGACGGCTGCGGTCACTGGCGGATCTTCTCTCGGGTGCTGATGCCGCTGATGGGTCCGGCACTCGCGACCACGGCGATCTTCACCTTCATCTGGACCTGGTCGGACTTCTTCACCCCGTTGATCTATCTGACCGATCCGAACTCCTACACCGTCCCGGTCGCCTTGAAGGGCTTCCTGGACGCCACCTCGGGCAGCAACTGGGGCGCGATGTTCGCGATGTCCATCGTCACCTTGATCCCGTTGTTCCTGGTGTTCCTGTTCGGCCAGAAGTTCCTGGTTCAGGGCATCGCCACCACCGGCGGCAAATGAGGCTGGCGGTCAGCGTGGGGCGGGCCCTGTGCTCCCACGCTGCTGCCGGCGCGGGCTCAACACCAGCGTGCTTGCCGGCGACCGGCCCTGGAGCAGGTCCCACATCCGCAGCCATGCTTGCCGGCCGAGTTCGGTGACCGGCACGGCGGCGGTCGTGAGCGGCGGGGTCACATATCGGGCGAAGGGGATGTCGTCGAAGCCCACCACCGACAGCTGGTCGGGAACCGAGAGCCCCCGTTCGGTCAGGGCGCTGATCAGCCCCATCGCCACCAGGTCGTTGAAGGCCACAACAGCGGTCACGCCGGCGGCCAGCACTGCGTCCGCAGCCTCGTAGCCGTCGGCGAAGTTCACTCCGCAGGGCCGCGTCGGGGCGACGAAGTCCGGGTGGGCGCGGCAGAACTCCGCCAGCGCGCTCAACCGGTGGGAGTTGGATCTGCTTTGTGGTGCGCCTGCCAGGAACAGCACCGAGCGGTGTCCGTCGGCGTACACCAGCTCGAGCAGCTCGATGAGGCCGACCCGGTAGTCGGCGGTGACCGCGGGCGCCGCCGAGGTATCCGGCGGCTCGCGGTTGACCAGCACGACCGGGTGCAGGTCGCTCAGCAGGGCAGCGAGATCGGAATCGGCCATCCGGGGGGCGACCAGCACCAGGCCGTCGCAGCGCCGCCTGGTCTCCCGGGCCAGCACCTGCTCCTCGGCCACGGACTCCGCCGAGTCCGCCACCAGCACGTGGTAGCCATTGCCTGCGGCAGCATGACCGAGGCCCTGGAGAACCCCGTGGAAGGTGGGATTGCCCAGGTCGGGCACGACCACCGCGACGGTGCTCGTTCGGCCGAGGACCAGGCTGCGCGCCAGCGGACTGGCCGAGTACTGCAGTTCGGTGGCAGCCGCACGCACCCGCTGAGCGAGCGCTTGATCCACCGAGGCGTTGCCGTTCATCACCCGTGACACGGTCGCGGGCGAGACACCGGCCCGGGTAGCGACATCACCGATGGTCGGCGGCCGGTTGCGTCGGGGTGCGGCCACGTCCGCCAGACTATCCACGGGCGAACCAACCCAGCGGTTTGTTGCGGACGTCCGGACCCCGTGGCGGATGTTCCGGCGGCGACGCGGGCGCCGCCCAGGCGATGGCGTTGTTGACGACACGGCGGATGATCGGGTCGAAGTAGATCGGATACTCCTCGTGTCCGGGGGCGAAGTAGAAGATCTTGCCGCGCCCCCGGCGAAACGTCACCCCGGATCGGAAGACCTCGCCACCTTCGAAACTGGAGATGAACACCACCTCGTCGAGTTGGGCGATGTCGAACGGCTCGCAGTACATCTCCGACTCCGGCACGATCACCGGGTTCGGGATGCCATCGGTGATCGGGTGGTGGGTGCTCGCCGTCCAGATCAGTTCGCGTCCGCCGTGGCGGTAGCCGGCGCTCCGGCAGGAGGTCCCGATCACCGACCGGAAAGGCTTGGAGTTGAGCGACGAGTGCAACGCGATCAGGCCCATACCGTCGAGGACGCGATCTCGTACGGCGTCGGCCCAACGATCCTCGACCGCTTGCTGATCGGCATGTCCCCACCACAGCAGGACCTCGGTCTCGTCGAGTACGCCGTTGCCCAGCCCGTGGTCGGGTTGGTCCTGGGTCGCGGTGCGTACGGCGAAGCGCGGGTCGCCTGCAATCCCGTCGGCGATCGCTCCGTGGATGCCGTCGGGATAGATCGCCGCGATCTCCGGCTGGTGCCGCTCATGGTGGTTCTCCGACCAAACGGTGACCCGGATACTGCTCATCGGCGCCTTCCTGTGGAAACGTTTTCTCAATCCTGGCCATGGGTTGCGGCGTGGTCAAGGACGTGAAAGCGCCTTTCGGCATGACCTTGCACGGCTTTGGGCGTGAGGATAGAGTGTGAGAAAACGTTTTCCCATCTCTGTCATCGGGAGTGCCATGTCCGCTGAGGTCCGTCGCCGATACGCCCTGGTGGGAACCGGATCACGGGCCCGGATGTATCTGGGAGCACTGCGGACCACCCATGCCGACGTCGGTGAGCTGGTTGCGCTGTGCGATTCGAATCCGGGCCGGATCGAGTTCTACCGCCGGGAGCTGGCACTGGATGCGGTGCCGACGTACGCACCGGAGGAGCTGGACCGACTGTTCGCCGAGGCGAAGCCGGACTGCCTGATCGTGACCTCTCCCGACTTCACCCACGACCGCTACATCTGCGCGGCGCTGGACCACGGCATCGACGTCGTGACCGAGAAGCCGATGACCATCGACAGGGACCGGCTCGCCGCGATCGTGGCCAGCTCGGTGGCTGCCGCCGGTGAGCTCACCGTCACCTTCAACTACCGCTATTCGCCGCGCAACTCGCTCGTGCGACAACTGCTTGCCTCCGGCGCCATCGGTGAGATCACCTCGGTGCACTTCGAGTGGCTGCTCGACACCTCTCATGGCGCCGACTACTTCCGGCGCTGGCATCGGGAGAAGGATCTCTCGGGGGGCCTGCTGGTGCACAAGTCGACGCACCACTTCGATCTGGTCAACTGGTGGCTGAACGACATCCCGACCAGGGTGTACGCCCGGGGTGGGCTGAAGTTCTACGGGGCCGACAATGCCCGGCGGCGGGGGATCGGGCCACGGCCGAAGCTGAGCCGGGACCAGCGGGCCGACGCCGACCCGTTCCGGCTGGACCTCGCCGCCGACCCGCTGCTGAAGGGGCTCTATCTGGACGCCGAGGCGGCGGACGGCTACCAGCGGGACAAGGACGTCTTCGACACCGGGATCACCATCGAGGACTCGCTCAGCCTGCTGGTCGAGTACGGCCGCGGCGCGACCATGACCTACTCACTGAACGCTTTCTCGCCGTGGGAGGGCTACCGGGTCGGGTTCAACGGCACCGAGGGCCGACTCGAGCTCGAGGTGACCGAACGCGGCTGGGTCCGGTCGGCCATCGACCAGCACGAGGGAAAGTCCGTCGTCGATCCGAGCGCCGTGCACGACGCGGGAGCTGCTACCGACCCGATCCGTCCGGTCGGCGAGCGGATCGTGCTGCAGCGGTTGTGGCAGCAGGCCGAGGAGATCCCGATCCCCACCGGTGGCGGTGGTCATGGGGGCGGTGACGCGATGCTGCTGGACGATGTCTTCCGCAGACCCGGCCATGACCCGCTCGGCCGGGCGGCCGGCTATCTCGACGGCGTCCGCAGCGTGATCGTCGGCATCGCCGGCAACAGGAGCCTGGCCGAGGGGCGACCGGTGGACACGGCCGAGTTCGGGTTGCCCCTGACCGAAGACCGACCTGTTCTGCAGCCCGACGAGCCGGTCGCTCGATGAAGGTCGTCGTCACCGGCGGCAGCGGCCGGCTCGGGCAAAGTGTCGTCGGTGGTCTGGCCGCGGCCGGACACGAGGTCGTCTCGTTCGATCGGGTCGTGCGTCCGAGCGTCGCCGGGGTCAGCCAGGTCGATGTCGACCTCACCGATGCGGCTGCGACCGACGCGTTGTTCGGCCGAATCCGGCCGGACGCGGTCGTACACCTGGCCGCCATCGCCACGCCGTTCAGTGCGCCGGAGCCGGTGATCTGGGATACGAACACCTCGGTGGCCTTCCACGTCATCCAGGCTGCAGTGAGCGCCGGCGCGACCCGGATCCTGGCTGCCTCCAGCCCGACCCCGCTCGGCTACGGCAATCCACAGGGCTGGCTGCCGGCGTACCTGCCGATCGACGAACGGCACCCGCTGCGACCCTGGAACGCGTACGCACTGTCCAAGGTCACCATCGAGTCGATCGTGACCATGTTCGCCGCTCAGCAAGGAAAGGCGGTGACGCTCGGGTCGTTCCGGCCGTGCTTCGTGATCTCGCCGGACGAATGGGCCGGCGCACCGACTCAGCAAGGTCACACGGTTGCCGAGCGGCTTGCCGACCCGGGTCTGGCCGCGGTGTCGCTGTTCAACTACGTCGATGCGCGGGATGCCGCTGACTTCGTCGACGTCTGGCTACGGGCGGCACCGGAGCTTCCGTCCGGCGAGACCTTCTTCGTCGGCGCCGCGGACGCGATGGCCACCCAGCCGCTGGCGACGTTGATTCCGCAGTTCCTGCCCGGCACCGAGGAGCTGGCTGCCGGTCTGGCCGACACGACACCGGCGTTCTCCATCGCGAAGGCGGCAGCGCTGCTCGGCTGGCGACCCGCGCGCAGCTGGCGAAGCGAGTTGACCGTTCCCGTCCCGCCATCCACCTCGTTCTCAGTTGGAGCCTGATCCATGAATCTCGACGGAGTGCTGTTCTTCCCGATCACCCCTTACGCCGCATCCGGCGAAGTGGACCCGGGCCTGATGAAGGAGCACGTCGCCAGTCGACTGGACCACGACCCCGGCGCAGTCTTCGCAGCCTGCGGCACCGGTGAGTTCCATGCGCTGTCGGTGGCCGAAGTGGGGACCGTGGTGTCCGCGGCGGTATCGGCGGCGGGAGGGCGTACGCCGGTGCTGGGCGGCACCGGAGGCCCGCTCGGGCATGCGATCGGCTGTGCCAAGTCTGCTGCCGATGCCGGCGCCGAGGGCCTGCTGGTGCTGCCGCCGTACCTGGTCAATGCGCCGGCGGACGGCCTGATCCGCTATGTGGAGGCAATCGCGGACGCCACCGAACTGCCGTTGATCGTCTATCACCGGGCCAACGCACAGCTGTCGCCGGCAACCATGACCCGGCTGGCCGCCAACCCGAAAGTGGTCGGGTTCAAGGACGGGGTGGGTGACATCGGCACCACGCAGCTCGTCGTGCTCGCGGTGCGCGATGCCGGACGCGACGATTTCCAGTTCTTCAACGGCCTGTTGACCGCAGAACTCACCCAGGCCGCCTTCCGTGCCATCGGGGTGCCGTTGTACTCCTCGGCCGTGTTCGCCATGGTCCCGGAGATCGCGAAGGGGTTCTACCAGGCGTACGCAGCCGGAGACGACGTCCGCAGAGAGGAGCTGCTGTGCGGCTTCTACCGGCCGCTGGTGGCTTTGCGTGACCAGGTTCCGGGCTACGCGGTGGCGCTGATCAAGGCCGGCGTCCGCCAGGGCGGTCTACCCGTGGGCGGAGTGCGTGCGCCGCTCGTCGATCCCGGTCCCGAGCACGAGGCGATGCTCGCCGACCTGCTCGCTCGGGGACGGGAGCTGGTGGCGGCGTGAGCGACCGCGGTCCGTCCGGTCCGCCGGTGATCGAGTCGATCACGACCCGGCTGGTCACCCGACCGCTGCTGCGCCCCTGGGGAGCCGACGTTCCCGAGCTGCACGTGATCGTGGTCGAGGTGTCGGCCGGACCGCTCACCGGGCAGGGATTCAGCTGGACCCCGACGATCGGTCCGCACGCGGTTCGAGCCTTGCTCGAGCACGATGTTGCGGCGTTCGCGGTCGGCAGGCCGGCACACCCGGAGCTGATCTGGGACGAACTGTGGCGGCACCTGCACGAGGCCGGCGGTGGGGGACTGACCACGATCGCCATGGCCGGTCTCGACCTCGCGCTGTGGGATCTGCGAGCAAAGACCGCGGGGATCGGTCTGAGCGAGTTGCTCGGCATCCGTCGTCGCAGGGTCCCGGCGTACGGCAGCGGAGTGAACCTGCACTACGAGCTGGCGGAACTGAGGGAGCAGGCTCGTCGCTGGGTCGCCACCGGCTATGCCGGGGCCAAGATCAAGGTGGGCAGCCCGGACCTGGACCGCGATGTCGAACGGGTTGCTGCGGTTCGGGAGATCCTCGGGCCACGGCGTTGGCTTGCGGTGGATGCCAACCAGCGCTGGGATGTGCCGGCCGCGGAGCGCGGCACAAGGGCGCTGGAGCGGTTCGATCTGCAATGGGTCGAGGAGCCGGTGCGTGCGGACGACCTCGCTGCGTACCGCTACCTGCGGACCAAGCTCGATGTCCCGATCGCCTGTGGTGAGAACATCCACACCGGCTATCGTTTCCGCGAGTTCCTCGCCGCCGACGCCGTCGACATCGTGCAGCCGAACGTGGTTCGAGTCGGCGGCCTGACCCCGTTCCTGCGGATCGCGGACCTGGTCCGGGCGGCGAGCAGGACCCTTGCTCCGCACCTGTTGCCCGATCTGTCGGCCCAGGTGGCCTGCAGTCTGCCGGAGACGGTGTGGGTCGAGGAGGTCGAGGACGCCGGGCTGGAGCAATTGGGGTTCGTCGATGCGCCGACACCGGTGTTGCGGTGCGGGGCCGAACTCGAGCTCGCCGACGATGTGCGGGGGCTCGGCCTGCACTTCGGTTGAGTGCTGGTCCGGTCACGCCGATGCCGACCGTCCTAGCTCAGCCGGCCGGCCAGGGGTTCCCAGCCGACCTGTGACAGTGGAGCCGCCTGATCGGCCACCCGCTGCAGCGCATCGTCGATGCCGAGGACGATCGGTCGGGCCTGCGGTCCGTCACCCTCCCAGCGGACGTAGCCGGCGGGGATCTGCCGGGGCTCAGGCGCGGTGCGGACTGCCTCCATCACGCGCATGAAGGCGCCGTTGTCGGCGAGTGGATTGAGCAGCGGTGCCTGGCCGCGACGGGCGGCGATCAGGTTGGTGAGCAGATCGGTCCGGCGGTGCTCGGTGACCACGGTGACGTCGTCATGGGTCCACTCGACGAGATCGCGGGTGTAGTCCAGCCGGACGCTGCCGGTCGTTCCGTAGACCGTCACCCACGGCGGCCGCCGGGTCTCGGCGCACAGGGTGAGACCGGCCACGACCGGTGGTCCGCTCACCGTTTCGATCCGGACGGTCGAGGTGTCGTCGGCCTCGATCTCGTTGGCGTGGAAGAGCTCGAGCTCGATCGAGGCGACGTCCTCCGCCCGTCGGGCATCGGCCAGCCGAAGAGCTGTCGCGGTCGCGTGAGCCAACGGGTTGGTGATCACCCCGTCGACGACGGGCCGGCCGTCCAGCCGGCGTTTGCCTGCCCAGGCCGCGCGCCGCCAGTACGCCCGCTCCCGAACCCAGGTGCCGACCGCGCCCAGATGGGTGACGGAGCCGATCGCCCCTGAGCTGACGAGTTCGTGCACCCGCAACAGCGCCTCCGACCCCAGGCTCTGAAAGCCCACCTGGCACAGCCGTCCGGTCTGGGCGGCGACGGTCAGTAGAGCGTCGAACTCGGCGAGCGTCGTCGTCGGCGGCTTCTCCAGGAGCACGTCGACTCCGGCCCGGAGCAGCGCCGTGGTCAGCGGTGCGTGGGTGTGCAACGGGGTGCTGACCACTGCCGCGTCGAGTTCCAGATCGGCGGCGAACAGGGAGTCGAGATCGGCGAACCACTGCACGCCGGCAGCCCCGGCCGGTGTGTCCGGCAGCGGCGGTCGAGGGTCGACGACGGCAACCAGACGGCCCACCCGTCCGGCATTGAGGACGTGGGATGCGCCGAAGCCGTGAATGCCGATGACTGCGATCCGAGCAGCTGCGGACGCCATGCGTTCCTCCCTGTGCGTAAGCGCTTACGCACAGGGAGGATATCGCGTCAGCGGGATTCGACCAGTGCGTCCTCGACCTTGGTCAGGTCGCGTCCTTTGGTCTCCGGTGTGATGAACGTGGTCAGCAGGCTGATCCCGGCCAGCACGAAGGTGTAGATGGCCAGCGGCACCCAGGAGCCGTGGAAGATCGCGATCAGTGCCGACCCCAGCACACCGGCGATGCCACCGGCCAGCACGGCACTGAGCTCACGGGACATGGCGACCCCGAGATAGCGATGCTTGTTGCCGAACATCTCCGGCAGCAGCGCGCACTGGGCGCCGAGCATGCTGTTCACGCCGAAGCCGATCGCGATCGAGATGACCACGATCACCAGGATCGGGTTGCCGAGTGAGATCAGCCACCAGCCCGGGAAGGCCAGCAGCACCAGCACCACGGCGCCGAAGCGGTAGACCGGGACCCGGCCGACGCGGTCGGAGATCCAGCCGGTCAGCGGCACCGAGATCATGCCGATCAGGGAAGCCACCGCGACCGCGGTCGGGCCGATGGTCTTGCTCACGCCGATGGTGCCGACCGCGAACGCGACCGCCACCGAGTTGAACAGATAGGAGCCGCCGTTCTCACCCATCCGCAGGCCGATGCCGCGCAGCACACTGCCGAGCGAGTTTCGCGTCAGCTCCTTGAACGGATGCTCCGACACCTGCTCGTGCTTCTCCAGCTCGACGAAGGTCGGGGTCTCCTTGAGCCGCATCCGGATGAACAACGCCACCAGGATCAACACGATGGAGGACAGGAACGGCACCCGCCAGGCCCAGCCGAGCAGCACCTCTTCCGGCAGCCCGCCGAGGAAGGCGAACACACCGGCCGCCAGCAGGGTGCCGGCCTGGATGCCGATGAACGGCAGTGCGGCGAAGAAGCCGCGGCTCTTGACCGGTGCGTACTCGGCCATCAGCACGGTTGCGCCGGCCTGCTCGGCGCCGGCGCCGAAGCCCTGGCACAGCCGGAGGAAGACCAGCATGATCGGGGCCCAGATGCCGATGGTGTCGTAGGTCGGCAGCGCGCCGACCAGGGTGGAGGCGCCGCCCATCAAGACGATGGTGACGACCAGCACCCACTTGCGGCCGATCTTGTCGCCGATGGTGCCGAAGAACAGACCGCCGAGCGGGCGGGCGACGAAGCCGACGCCGAAGGTGGCGAAGGCTGCGACCGTCCCGACGGCGGGATCGAGGTTGCTGAAGAACAGCTTCTGGAAGATCAGCGCCGTGGCGAGGCCGTAGAGCGCGAAGTCGAAATACTCCAGAGCGCTACCCGCGGTGCTGGCCAGCGTGGCGCGTCGTAGGTTGGCTGCATACTCCGGGTCCTCGGAGCCGCGTACGGGTGGGGCGAGTGAGTCGGCCACAGCGTCATCTCCTTTGATCGAACGGGTGGCAGCACAATATCAACCTACTGAACGCAGTTCAATAGACTGAACGATCGGAGTTCAGTTGAGCGTGGCGCGATAGAGGGGGTTGCTCAGCCGATACACCCCCTCGTGCAGCTCGGCGACGATCCGGGCGACGAAGTCCGGCGTGGCCATGCTCGCCATCAGCGAGGTTCCCATGGCCAGTGGCTGATCGCCGCTGGTCCATGGGGGCAGCACTACTGCTACCCCGAAGATGCCCGGATGAACCTCGTTGTCGTCGATCGCGTGTCCGCGCTCTCGTGCGGCCCTGACCTTGGTCAGCAAGGCGGGCACGGTGCGGACGCTGTTCTCGGTCAGCTGCGGGAAGTGCTGCTGGCCGCGAAACCGCTCGATGATCTCGGCGTCGGTGAGGGTGGTCAGCAGGGCATTGCCGATGGCGGTCGGTGCGGCCGGGAACCGGCTGCCGATGCTGGCCGTCAGCTGCATCGTGGCGCGGCCCTCGTGGCGGGCCAGATAGACGGCCTCGGTGTCGTGCAGCATCGCGATCTGCACGATCTCGTGGGAGAGCAGGGGTGCGGACTCGCAGAACGAGTAGAACTCGCGCAGCTGATTGAACTGGGCGACGTACGCGCCGCCGAGTTCGACATTGCGCCGTCCGAGGGCGTAGCCGGTGGGCTTCCGGGTGATCATCTCCTCGTCCTCCAGGGCCTGGCACAGGTTGGAGGTCGACGACTTCGCTGCGCCGATCCCGCGGGCGAGATCGGCCAGGCCGATCGGTTCGCGGGAGTCGGCGAGCAGGCGCAGGATGGCCAAGGCTCGGGTGACCGCCGGGGCGGGGGAGCGATCTGTCTCGGCTTTCATCACCGTTGTCCGTTCACGATACTGGCCATCCATAGTGCTGAATGGCGTTCGGTATGCTGGATCTTATGGCAAAGGTCGATGGAGATGTGACAACGGTCGGTGTGATCGGGCTCGGCGCCATGGGCGCGCCGATGACGGCCAACCTGATCCGGCGCTCGGGTTGCTCGGTCCGGATCACCGGTCGGGTCAAGGGCAAGCACCAGGCTCTGATCGAGTCCGGCGCGCACTGGCATGACACTGCGCGGTCCTTGGCCGCCGGCTGCGACGTGGTGCTGTTGATGCTGCCGGATCTGCCCGAGGTGGAGCAGGTGCTGGCCGGGCCGGACGGTCTGCTGGCGGCGGATCCGGACGACCTGCTGCTGATCATCTCGTCGACGTCCTCGCCGACGGGTGTCCGGGAGCTTGCGGATCGGCTGTCGGAGCAGACGGGCGGTGCTGTCAAGGTCGTCGATGCCCCGGTGTCCGGTGGTGTGGACGGAGCGGTCGCCGGGACGCTGTCGATCATGGTCGGCGGCGCGGATGCCGATGTCGCCACGGCGCTGCCGGTGCTCGAGGCGTGTGGCACGCCGGTGCATCTGGGACCGCTGGGTGCCGGCGAGGTCGCCAAAGCTTGCAATCAGATGATCGTGTCCGCGACCATCCTGGCCCTCGGTGAGGCCGCCGTCCTCGCCGATCGCAGCGGGCTGGACCTGGCCAAGCTGTTCGACCTGCTGGCGGGCGGGTACGCCGGCAGTCGGATCCTCGCCACTCGTGGCGACCGGATCGTGACCCAGGACTACAGCCCCTCCGGCGTCGCCAAGTACATGGTGAAAGACCTGTCGTTCGCCACCGCTGTCGCGGATGCCACCGACACCCACCCGGCCCTGCTGCCCGCCCTCAGCCAGGCTTTCGACGAACTGGTCGAGCGCGGACTCGGCGACTACGACATCTCCGTGGCCAGGCGATTCGTCGAGGAGCGCTGACCTCGGGGACTGCGCGAATGCTCAGGCGAAGGGATTGCGTACTCTGACTCCGCCGATCAGTTGGCCAGCGTTCAAGTCTTCGCTCCAGAGCACGTTGCAGTCCATTCTGTTCGCACTCCGGATGATCATCGCATCCCAGAATGACAGCTCGTGCGATTCGGCGATCTCCGACGCGACCACGACATCGGAGGCGAGTAGTGAGTGGGTGGGCCACCGACTGAGGGTTCGGATTCGGCCCCGAGCGTCGGCGGCACTGAGCGGTACAGCGATCTTGCGCGTGGCACTGACATAGAACTCCTGCAAGACCTGAACGCTCAGCACCCCTTGCCGCGTCCTGCCCAAAGCGCCGACGAGCTCGCGGGCACGCTGATGTCGCTCGCCTGCACTCGCGTCGTAGGCGTAGAGAAGGACGTTGGTGTCGACGAACTCGGCGGTCATCGGTCGTGGAGTTCCTCGCGGCTCCAGCTGATGTCCCCGATTCGAAACGTGTCCCCGCGTTCCATCAGTGCTTCTTCCTCGGCCCATGCTTTCGCGTAGTCCAACGAGCCACCGGCGAGCTGAGCTACCAACTCGGCCACGAGCGCCGAGACGGAGGTGTCGCGTTCCGCCGTGACGACCTTTGCTTTGCGTACCAGCTCTTCCGGAAGGGAGAGAGTGATATTGCGATTGGCCATGTGATCCAGTGTGTCACTGGATCACATGAAGTCTCTTGAGGTCGTAGACGGACCGCTCAGTCCTCTTCGGACCCGGCGGCGTCGAACTTCAGGGTGCGGGCGTTCTCCGACACCGTACGCATCCTCGCCTCCCCGAAGCCGTCGCTGTCGGTTGCCTCGATCTCCAAGCGGACGGTGAGTCTGGTCGAGCCTGCCTCTCGAAGGTGGGCGAGGATCTCCTCGGCGACAAGCCGGAAGTCCGTGGCGACCTTGTCGCTGTCGAGCGTCTTGCGGTCGAGATCGACTGGTCCGTGTCGATGCCGCCGCAGGGCAGGGGCCCTGCGGCGGTCGGGGTTGTTGCGTCAGAGTGCGGTGTCGGCGGTTGCATGCGGGTGCCCGCTACAGGTCGAGTTGTTCGTGGCGGCGCCAGTTGCTGATCGTGATCCTCGGGTGCAGGATCGGTTTCTGCTCGGGATCGATCCACTTCGGCGGGATCCACACGGGCAGCCCGTCGGTGTTGATCT
>JASGEZ010000098.1:0-11024 GCA_047605905.1 Microlunatus sp. | reverse complement strand
CCCCTGGTGCGTGCGGCCGGCCGGGCGGCCGCATTGGAGCGCACTCTGCAGGCGGACAGCCCGGCTGCCGACTCGGCGCTCCGCAGCCTGCCCGGCATCGGTGGTTGGACCTCGGCGGAGACCCGGCAGCGCGCCCATGGTGATCCCGATGCGTGGAGCATCCACGACTACCACGTGGCCAAGCACATCACGTACGCGCTGGTGGGCGAGCCGCTGGACGACGCGGCCTGTCTGGAGATCCTCGAGCCTTACAGGGGTCACCGCTATCGGGTTCAGGTGCTACTCAATCTGTCCGCGCCCCGGCTGCCGCGCCGCGGACCGCGGATGAGCCTGCCCACGCACACCCCGTACGCGACCAAGGGCCGCTCCTAGCCAGCGAGCGCCCGCTCAGAAGCCGTTCGGATGCAGCTTGTCGAGATCTTCCAAGGTGGTCGCTCCCGGCAGCTGGACGGTGAACTCGGCACCGCCCTGTGCGGAGCGGCCGGCCTTGATCCAACCGCCGTGCCGTTGCACGGTCTGAGCCACGATGGACAGACCGAGCCCGGTGCCGGGGGTGTTGCGGGCGGTGTCGGCCCGATAGAAGCGGTCGAAGATGAAGGGAAGATCGGCGTCGGCGATCCCGGGGCCCTGGTCGGAGACCCGCAGCTGGTCGCCTTCGAGATAGACCCGGACCGTGCCACCCTGCGGACTCCACTTCACCGCGTTGTCGAGCAGGTTGGTGACCGCTCGTTCGAGATCGTCGGACTCACCCATCACATACAGCGGGCTCAGTTCGGCGTCGAACCGGACCCCCTTCGGTGCCCGGCGACGGGCCCGTTCGAGCGCGGCATTGACCACGTCCCGCAGGTCGATCGGCTCCGGCGCCGCGGCCACGATGTCGTCGCGCGCCAGTGACACCAGATCCTTGATCAGCGAGGTGAACTCGGCCAGCTGGGCGGTGACGTCCCACAGGATCTGGTCGCGGTCGTCCTCGGACAACATGTTGGACTTCGAGTCCAGGGACAACAGTTCGATGTTGGTCCGGAGACTGGTCAGCGGCGTACGCAGCTCGTGGCCGGCATCGGCGATCAGCCGCTGCTGGCGTTCCCGGGACGAACCGAGGGTGGCCAGCATCCGGTTGAAGGTGTCGGCCAGCCGGGCGAGATCGCCGCTGCCGGTGACGGTGATCGGGGTCAAGTCATCGGTGCGGGCCACGTGCTCGACGGCTGCGGTGAGCTGACGGATGGGGCGCAGACCGGACCGCGCCACGGCGGTGCCTGCCGCGCCGGCCAGGATCACGCCGGTGACCCCGAAGAGCACCAGCACGATCCACAACGAACTGAGGATGTCGTTGGTCACGTTGAGGGGACGGCCGAGGACGAGCGCGTAGTTGTCCAACCCGGTCAGCGGCACGGCGACGATCCGGTAGGGCCGGCCGACGGTGTCGGAACCGGACCGCCGGGAGATGCCGTTCTGCAACCGGGCGACCGCCAGTTCGTCGTCGCCGACCTGGAGATGGACCGCCTCGCCGGTGACGTACTTGACGTCGCCGTCGGCGCGGACCAAGGCCACACTGAAGTTGCCGGCTTCCAGGGTGAACTCGGTCAGGCCGCCGATGTTGCCGATGTTGCGAGCCACCGGGTTGGACAGGGCCGCGGCGACGGAGGTGAGTTCACTGTCGAGGCTGCGATACAGGGCCAGCCGCAAGGTGAAGTAGCCGGCCATGCCAGTCACCGCGACGGCGACGGCGACGGCGAAGCTGGTCAGCAGCGCCACCCGTCGTTGCAGCGGGGCCCGGCGTAGCACTTCGCGAAACCGGGACCACAACGAGCGCAGCACCGCGCCAGGTCGAGGCAACCTCATGACGAGGCCAATGTGACTGCCTGCCACGGATCTGGGGTGCCGAACAGGGTCACGGAGGTGTCTCGCGGAGCACGTAGCCCACTCCGCGTACGGTGTGCAGCAGCCGCTGCTCCCCGTTGGCCTCGGTCTTGCGGCGCAGATAGCCGATGTAGACCTCGAGCGAGTTCGCGGTGGTGGGGAAGTCGAAGCCCCACACCTCGTTCAGCAGCCAGGAGCGTTCCAGCACCCGACGTGGATGGTGCATGAACGCTTCGAGCAGCGCGAACTCGGTCCGGGTCAGATTGATCGACCGGCTGCCACGCAGCACCTCGCGGGTCTGGGTGTTGAGCACCAGGTCGGAGAAGGTGAGCGCTTGGGTGGACGGATCGTTGGAGTCCGCGGTGGTGCCGGCCCGGCGTACCAGGGCGCGCAGCCGGGCGAGCAGTTCGTCCAGCGCGAACGGCTTGGCCATGTAGTCGTCGCCGCCGGCGTCCAGCCCGTCGACTCGGTCGTTGACGGCGTCGCGGGCAGTGAGCACCAGGATCGGCACGTCGTTGCCGGCCGCCCGCAGCATCCGGGTCGCCTCCAGCCCGTCCAGCCGAGGCATCATCACGTCCATGATCACGGCGTCGGGCCGGTTGGCCGCCAGCTTCGCCATCGCCTGCAAGCCGTCCTCGGCCGTGGTCACCTCGTAGCCGTTGTATTGCAGCGAGCGCTGCAAGGAGTCACGGACGGCTTGATCATCGTCGACGACCAGGATCTGCATGCCGTGCAGCCTAGTAGGGGACTGTGCTAGTCGTCACTCGCTGCTCCACTGCGCGCCCAGTCTCTATCTTCCCTCGTCGCGAGCAGACGGAAAAGCGTTGTCTGCTCGCTCCTCAGTCCAGATAGAGCCGCGCTCCGCTTCGCGGTCGCTCGCGACGGGGGGCCTGCTGATGGCCGAGAGCAAGGTGCCGAGCAGTTGCGGATCGGCGCGTGTCGATCCGAACAGGGCCAGGGTCTCGAGATGGTTGTGGGTCGCCACCAGCAGTTCGACGGCGGCATCCAGTGGCACCGTCAGCTCGAGCCCGGCATGGTCGAGGGCATCGGTGATCAGTCCGGCGACCTGGGCGCTGCAGGTGTCGACGAACCTCAGGTACGCCGCGCGCAACTCGGGATCGCGGGCCGCATGCAGCATCAGTGCCCGGTCGGTGATCACGTCCTGCCGGTCCGGCGCCACATCGGCCCGGGAGCCGGTCAATGCCGACAACGTGATCGCCATCAGTTCCCCGGGGCCGAGATCACCAGCCGCCTTCATCGTCTCGATCGCGCTCTGCGCGGCCGCGAACTGCAATGCGATGCCCTGCTGGATCAAAGCGAGCACCAGATCGGCCCGACTGGAGAAGTTGGAGTAGAAGGCGCCCCGGGTGAAGCCGGCGGCTTCGCAGATCTCCTCCACACTCGCACCCTCGACCCCCTGCTCGGCGAAGACCGCCCGGGCAGCGGTCAGCAGCCGCTCGCGGGTCTGGGCCCGGCGTGCGGTGATGGGGGCTCCCATCGCAATGGCGCTGCTCATGGTGATCCAGCTCTCGAAGGTCGTGCGGGTCGTCTGGATACAGTACTGTATCCGATACAGATCTGTATCAGATTGTTTCCCCTGCCGAATTTCCAGAACAGCCAGACGCCAGAGGCGGTCTCACCCCGTGTCCACGTACCTGTATGCGCTCGGTCGTGCCGCATATCGGCATCGCAGACGGGTGCTGCTGCTGTGGCTGGTCGCCGTCATTCTCACGGTGGGCGCGGCGGGCGGCATCGGTGACAAATTCGACGAGAACTTCTCGGTGCCCGGCACCGAGTCACAGCTGGCACTCGACTCGCTGAACCGGACCTTCCCGCAGGTCGGTGGCACCACGGCCCAGGTGGTCGTCGTCGTGCCCGAGGGGGAGAGCGTCCGGAGCGCCGCGATTCGCAAGCAGATCGAAGCCGGTGTCGAGACCATTGAAAAGGTCGCGCACGTCGATTCGGCGATGTCGCCATTCGACAAGTACGCCAAGGGTGTCATCTCAGCCGACCGTCGAGCCGCGATCATCACCGTCCAGCTGAAGCTGGTGGACGGTGCGGTCGCCGATGTGACGTTCGACGGATTGGGCGAGGCCACCAAGGCGATCGAAGCCGATATCCCCGGTTCGCAAGTGTCACCTGGTGGTGCCGCGTACAGCAACAACGCCCCGGGCTTCTCCATCGTCGAGGCGCTCGGCGTGATCATCGCCCTGATCGTGCTGTGGCTGACTCTCGGCTCGCTGCGGGCGGCCGGCATGCCGTTGCTGACCGCGGTCCTGGGCGTGATGATCACCGTGCTGCTGATCGTCGCCGTGACCGGGCTGACCACCGTGTCGGCCACCACGCCGATGCTGGCGGTGATGCTCGGTCTGGCGGTCGGCATCGACTACGCGTTGTTCATCACCTCGCGGCACCGAGATCAGCTGGCTGCCGGTATGGATCCGGAGGAATCGGTCGCCGAGTCGGTCGCGACGGCGGGCTCGGCGGTCGTCTTCGCCGGGCTGACCGTGATGATCGCCCTGTCCGGTCTGGCGGTCGCCGGAATCCCGTTCCTCACCACGATGGGGGTCGCGGCGGCCGCTGGTGTCGGCATCGCGGTCATCATCGCGTTGACCCTGCTGCCGGCGCTGTTGGGCTTCGCGGGCGAACGGTTGCGGCCGAAGCCGAAGAAGGCCAAGCAGCGCAAGCCCAAGAAGGCGCGTACGCCGCTGCCGCGGCTGTGGGTGCGGGCGGTGACAAAGGTGCCGTTGCTCACGGTGGCGGTCGTGATCGTGGCGCTCGGCGCGATGGCGTACCCGGCCAAGGATCTGCGGATCGCCCTGCCCAGCAACGGGATGGCCGATCCAGGGACGCCGGCTCGGGTCACCTATGACCTGGTCGACGAGCATTTCGGTGTCGGCTACAACGGCCCGCTGGTCGTCAGCGCGACCATCGTCGGCTCGGACGATCCGTTGGGTGTGATGGACGGGATCGCCGACGAGCTGCGCGCCCTGCCGGGGGTGGCGAGTGTGCCGCTGTCCACGCCCAACGAGAACGCCGAGGTCGGCATCGTCCAGGTGATCCCCAAGGGCGCACCGGACTCCGACGAGACCAAGGATCTGGTGCTGCGGATCCGGTCCATGCACGATCACTTCCAGGAGAAGTACGGCGTACCGGTCTATGTCACCGGCTTCACCGCCGTCGCGATCGACATCTCCGACCGGCTCGGCCAGGCGTTGCTGCCGTTCGGCTTCCTGGTGGTCGGGCTGTCGATCATTCTGCTGATGATGGTGTTCCGCTCGGTCTGGGTGCCGATCAAGGCAACCATCGGCTACCTGCTGAGCGTGCTCGCGGCCTTCGGGGTGACGGCGATGGTCTTCGAGTACGGCTGGGGCGCGGCGATCTTCAACGTGCATGACACCGGCCCGGTGATCAGCTTCCTGCCGATCCTGCTGATGGGCATCCTGTTCGGCCTGGCGATGGACTACGAGGTCTTTCTCGTCTCCCGAATGCGGGAGGAGTACGTGCACGCCGTCGCCAGGGCCGGTTCGAAGGATGCCGTCAGACCGCAGCAGACCATCGAGGACGGTTTCAACGCCTCCGCCCGGGTGGTCGTCGCGGCAGCGGTGATCATGTTCGCCGTCTTCGCCGCGTTCGTGCCCGAGGGCGAGGGGCCGATCAAGATGATCTCGTTCGGCCTGGCCGTGGGCGTGTTCGTGGACGCGTTCATCGTCCGGATGACGCTCGTACCGGCGGTGATGAAGCTGCTCGGTCACCGAGCCTGGTGGCTGCCTGCCTGGATCGACCAGCGACTGCCGTCCTTCGACGTCGAGGGAGAGGGCCTGGCTCACCAGCTGTCGCTGCGGGACTGGCCGGTGCCCGATGACGATCACGTGCTCTACGCCGACGGGTTGCGCGTCGCCGGGACCGACGGCGAGCTGGGCATGGCACTACGCCCCGGCGAGATCGTGGTGATCGACGGGCAGGCCAACAGCGGGAAGACCACGCTGCTGTTGACCCTGGCGGGTCGGATGAAGCTGAGGGCCGGACGGCTCAAGGTCGCAGGGCTGGTGCTGCCCGAGCAGGCCGCCTTGGCCCGTGGCCGGACGGCAGTGCTCGACTGCACCCGGATCGAGCCACTGCATCAGACGCGTCGCGGACCACGAGGCGGGCTGCGGAGCGAACTTGCGGTTGCGCGGCAGGCCGAGCCGGTGGTGATCTTCGTCGACCATGCCGATGTGATCAGCGATGTCGATGATCGGGCGGCCTTGGCGAGTCTGGTGGAGGAGACCGCCGGTGCACGGCACGGACTGGTGATCGCCGCGCGTGACCGGGCATTGGTGGAGGACCTGATCGGGGTTCCGTACCGGCATCTCACGCTGGGATCGATACCCGATCTGGCCGACGGCAGACGACTCGGCCAGCGCCTGGTCACGGACTGACGACGAGGTTGACGAGGGAAGCGACGGATATGTGGAAGCTCGAACGCGCGCAGGATCCCAAGGTCGGTTGGCTCAGCCTGGTCGGCTTGATTCTGGTGCCGCTGCTGGTCTCGGGCGGGTTCTTGTGGGCGACCTGGGACTCCGACAGCCGGCTCGGCCGGGTGCAGGCCGCCATCGTCAACAACGACGAGGGCGTCACGCTGAACAAGCAGTTCGTACCGCTCGGTCGTCAGCTCGCCGGCGGCCTGGTCAACGGTGAGGACGACGTCGCGAACTTCGAGTGGGTGCTGACCGACGACGAGGATGCTCGACAGGGCTTGTCGAACGGCATGTACGCGGCCGTGGTGATCATCCCGGAGAACTTCTCCAAGCAGGCCACCTCGTTCAGCAAGGACGACGTGGCCGACATCGAGCCCGCCGAGATCGCTGTTCAGACCTCCGAGGTCAGCGGGATCACCGACGGCGTCGTCGCCCAGGTGATCACCACCGCGGCACGGGAGACGCTGAACACCGAACTCACCAAGCAGTATCTGGACAACATCTATCTCGGCTTCAACACCACCAAGAAGCAGTTCCGGTCGGTTGCCGACGGGGCCCGCAAGCTCGCCGACGGCGCCGGTGGGCTGAGCGACGGGCTCGACCAGGTCTCCGCCGGGTCGGTGAAGCTGGCCGACGGTCTGGAGCAGCTGGACGACGGTACGCAGCAGCTCTCGACCGGGATGACCAAGCTTGCCGACGGCACCAAGGAACTGCCCACGCAGACCCGGCAGCTGGCCGACGGAGCCGAGCAGGCCGCCGACGGAGCCGATGAGTTGGCCGATGGCGTGAAGCAGTTCACCGGCGGGCTGACTCAGCTGAACGAGGGCACCAAGAAGGTGCCGGGGTTCGGTGAGTTCGCCGATGGCGCCGGGAAGTTCGCCGAAGGTGCCGGGCAGTACGGGACGCTTGGTTCCGGGGTCGGACAGGGCGTGCAACAGGTCTCGGCCGCCATGGACGGGTTCAAGGATCTCTCTCCCGGGGAACTCGTGAAACAGGTTCCGTGTCCCTTCGGGGATGATCCGACTACCGAGCAATGTCAGGGCTTCTACGCGGGGTTCATCGGCGGTACACAAGCTGCGCACACCGCACTGACCACGAAGCAGTCGGCGCCGGACGGTAAGTCCTACAGCCTGGTGGACCTGTCCAAGCAGCTCGAGTCGGGTGGCGAGCAGCTGTCGGCCAACGGGCCGTTGATCGCGAAGGGCCTCGACGGCTATGCCGGCGGCATCGACAAGCTTGCCGACAACGGACCGAAGCTGGCCAAGGGCACGTCCCAGCTCGCCTCGGGTCTCGATCAGCTCGCCGACGGCACCGACAAGCTGGCGACCGGACTCAAGCAGCTCAGCGGCGGCATCCAGCAGACGGCGGCCGGCACCAAGCAACTCGCCACCGGCACCTCCCAATCGGCGACCGGCGGGCGGCAGCTCAGCGACGGCCTGGTCAAGCTCGCCGACGGCGGCAGCCAGCTGGCCGACGGTTCCGACCAGCTTGCGACCGGCTTGGAGAAGGGTGCCAAGCAGATCCCCACGTACGACAAACAGATGCGTACCGCACTGTCCAGCGTCGTGGCCACGCCGGTGACTGCCGAGCGTCCGGCTTCGCTGTTCGCCGACATCGCCAACACCACGTTGCTCTCGGTGCTCGCGCTCTGGCTCGGCGGATTGGCCAGCTTCGTCGTGCTCCGCGCCATCCCTTCCCGCGTCCTCACTTCGATGAAGCCATCCTGGTGGCTGGCCGGCGAGGCTCTGCTGCCGGCGGTCGGGGTGGCGGTGATCCAGGCGATCGCGATGACGATCACGCTGCAGAACCTGTTGAAACTGGACGCCGGACAGGTCGCCCAGTTGCTGCCGTTCCTGCTGCTCGCGGGTCTGTCCTTCGTCGCGGTGAACCATGCGCTGGTTGCCTGGCTCGGTGGCGTGGGGCGCTTCATCTCGGTCGGTGTCGTGGTGCTGTCGGTGGCGACGGCGATCACGCACGCGATCCCGGAGTTCCTCTCAGGGATCGTGCCGTTCCTGCCGCTCACCCCGGCGATGGAGGGTGCCAGGGCAATCGCCAGTGGTGGTCCGGGTGTGGGTGGCTCGGTCGGCCTGTTGCTTGCCTGGTTGCTGATGGGTGTTGCCGCCGGCGTACTGGCTGTTGCGCGGCACCGGGTGGCCAGGGTGCCCGAGCTGGTCCCGGTGCCGGCCTGACCGATGGTCGGTGGCAGTCTGCCAGGATGAAGGCGCCTCACCACGCCTTCACCAGGAGATCCAGATGCCAGCAGAACGCTTCGTCGAGCAGCTCAACGCACAGATCGCGAACGAGTTCGCCGCCCACCAGCAGTACGTCGCCTGCGCGGTCTACTACGACGCTTTGACCATGCCGCAGATGGCGGGCTTCTTCTATGCGCAGGCGCTGGAAGAGCGCGACCACGCGATGATGATGGTGCAGTATCTGATCGATCAGGACGCGGCCGTCGTCATCCCCGGTGTGGCTGCCCCACAGACGACTTTCGCCGACATCGTCGAGCCCGTCGCCCTCGCGTTGGAGCAGGAGAAGCGGGTCACCGAGCAGATCAACCAGCTGACCCGGATCTCACGCGAGGAGTACGACTTCGCCTCCGATCAGTTCATGCAGTGGTTCATCAAGGAGCAGGTCGAGGAGGTCGCCACCATGAGCGATCTGCTGACCGTGGTCAAGCGGGCCAAGAACGACGTCGAGGCGATCGAGGACTACGTGCAGCGCGAAACGGCGGGCGAGGGCGCAGACCCGACCGCTCCTGCTGTGGCCGGTGGCGCCTAACCGTATGCGGAAGTAATCGGCCTCAGACCGGGCGGCACTTGAATCCGGCCGCGGCGACCGGCCCGGCGGCTCACGCTGCAGACTCCAGCCGGGCGAGAGCTGGGATGATCAGGTCGAGCTGCTGGGCGAATCGTGCGCCGGGATCGGAGAAGATCCGGTGGCCGGAGGCGACGGACAGCGGGTGGTCGGCGCCGACAATCTCGTCCCGCGTTTGTAGGTCATAGCGATCGGCGCTCGACTGGGAGCGCTCCTGCTCCTCGATCACGAACCCGACCACGTACGCCGTCACGACCTCGAACGCGTCGCTCACCTGCTCGATGCTGTGACCTTGCGCCACCCAGCGAGCCAGCATTCCTTCGCGATGCCGGAGCAACTCGGGATCGGTCAACCGGGTGCCGCTGAAGGTCCGGGCACCATCGCGATGGCGTAGATACTCCGACCGCATCGCATCCGCGTAGGCGTGTAGTGCGTCAGCCAGCGGGGTTTCGTCGTCCAGGTCGGCCAGCGTGCGCTGGATCCGAGCTGCCACCTCGGTCCCCATCTCGTCCAACAGCGCCTGCTTGGAATCCAGGTGCCAGTAGAGGGCGGGCGCCTTCACCTCCAGTTTTGCGGCGAGCGCCCGCACGGTGAGCCCGTCGATGCCGACCTCATCCAGCACCTCGAATGCGGCGTTCACGATCACGGGGCGAGTCAGTCGCGGCGGCATCTTGACACTTTAACAGTGTTAAGGGATGCTGAAATTGAACTAAGTTAAGGGGATAGCGATGCGAGCAGCAGTGGTGTACGAGGCCGGCGTGGCGCCGGTTTGGGCCGACTTTCCCGAGCCCGTGGTGACCGACGGCCGGGCCGTCGTCGAGTTGGTCGGTGCCGGGCTGCACCAGGTTGTGCGGTCGCGGGTCGCCGGCCGTCACTACAGCGTGGCCGGGAGGTGGCCGGCGGTGCCGGGTGTCGACGCAGTGGCGCGTACCCCCGACGGACGCCTCGTCTACACCGGATTCGTCGATCCACCGTGGGGCACCATGGCAGAGCGGATGGCCGTCCCGGCGCAGTTCGGCATGGAACTGCCCGCAGGTGCCGACCCCTTGGCGGTGGCGGCCGGGATGAATCCCGGCGCCGCGTCCTGGCTGCCGCTGAGCAAGCGGCGGGACGAGCTGGGGGAGCACGGATTGGGGACGGTGCTGGTGCTGGGCGCAACCGGGATGTCCGGCGGCATCGCCGTCGAGAATGCGTACGCGCTCGGTGCCACGAGGGTCGTCGCCGTCGGTCGCAACCGGGCCAAGCTCGAAGCCTTGACGTCCCGGGTCGGCGCCGACCGCGATCTTCGTACGGTGGTGCTCTCCGGCGACCGACAGACGGACATCGACGCCATGGTTGCTGCCCTGAATCGGCAGCCGCCCGGCATCGTGGTCGACTTCTGTTGGGGATCAGTCGCCGAGGCGGCTTTTCAGGCGTTGGGTCATCCGGATCTGGACATCGACGGCTATGACGTCAGCTACGTGCAGATCGGCACCACGGCAGGGCCGGACGCCGCCGTGCCCGGTGCCCTGCTCCGCAGCCGGAATCTGACGCTCAGCGGTAGCGGTCTGGGTGGCACCCCGGTTGAGGAGATCGTTGCCCGGCTGCCCGAGTTCATGAAGCAGATCGCCGCCGGTGCCGTCCACATCCCCTACACGGCCTATCCGTTGTCGGAGATCGCTGCGGCGTGGTCGGCGACTGACGGGACTCGGGCGGTCATCGTCCCCGACTGACCGTCCAGACCGAAGTTCTGTCGCGCTAACCTCACCTGAGGTAGTTTCCTAGTCCGAAAATAGTCCCAGCCAGGCACCCAGCCTGGGCTTCTGGCACCGCGGTCAGGCTGCGGGTTGCAGGGTGACTGTGTAGCCGAGGGCTTCGAGTTGATGGATGTGGTTGCGACGTTTCGCT
>JASGEZ010000097.1:0-18001 GCA_047605905.1 Microlunatus sp. | reverse complement strand
GTCCGCCGGCTCCGATCACAGCGGCACCGGCGGCCCGGCGCCGGGCCGCGAGGCCGGCTGTGCCCACGGCCGCCAGCAGGGTCAGGCCGTTGAACAGCGGGGTGACCCAGAAGGCCGCGCCGAGCTGCTGGAGACCGGACAGGCCGATCGCGAGCACGGCGACTGCCACCAGCGTGCCGACTGCGTTGGCCCGGCCGGGCTTGATTGTGGTGGATCCCAACAGGGCGCCCACGAACGCGGGCAGCAGGAAGCTGTTACCCGCGCTCGGGTCGCCGATTCGCTGCTGGGAGGCCAGCAGGACACCCGCAACCGCGGTGAGGGTCGCCGAACCGACGAAGGCCAGGATGACGACTTTCCGCCGCTTGATGCCGACCAGGTCGGCCGCGCGGGGGTTGGCTCCCACGACATAGAGGTAGCGGCCCATCGGCAGGTGCTCGAACAGCAGCCACAAGACGACGACCAGTACGAGTACGTACCAGAAGGTCACCGGGAGGCCTATGAAGGTGGAGTTGGTCAGATCGGTGAACCAGTCGGGAAGTCCGTCGACGCCGGGGACGATGCGGCCGCCGCCGGTGATCCAACCGGTCAGGGCGTACAGGATCGAGCCGGTGCCCAGGGTGGCGATGAACGAGTCGATCTGGGCGAGTTCGACCAGAAAGCCGTTGATCAGGCCGACGATCACGCCCACCGCGATGACGAGCACGACGACCACGAACCAATGGAGGCCGGTGTTGACCAGCATCCACATCGCCAGCACGTGTGCGAGCCCGATCCCGAAACCGATCGACAGGTCGAAGCGTCCGGTGACGATCGGGATCGTCGCGGCGAGCGCGAGGATCGCGGGAATCGACTGGTTGGTCAAGATGGCGGTCATGTTCGCAGCGGTCGGGAACGTGCCCGGCAGCATCACTGCGAAGAGCGCGAACACCGCGAGGGTGAGGACGACCAGACCCCAGGTGCCGACGAATGAGCCGCCGGCCTTCTTCTTGGCGGCGGGGGCGGCAGCGGCGTTCATGAGCGGAGCCTCTCGGGAGTGCAGGAACGATGGTCGGCTGGGGTTGCGGCTGTTCGGGGTGAGGAGCGAGGCATCATGCGACAGCCCCCGTCGCGAACGCCGCGAGCCGCGTGACGGACAGGTCCTCACGTGGAATCTCGGAGATGATCTGGCCGTCGCGGAAGACCAGCGCGCGATGGCACACGGCTGCGACCTCTTCGAAATCGGTGGAGACCAACAGCACCGAGATACCTCGTTCGAGTGCCTCGTCGAGGAGGGCGTAGATCTCGCGTTTGGCGCCGACATCCACGCCGGCCGTGGGCTCTTCGAGAACGAGCACCCGGGCATCGGTGGACAGCCACCGGCCGATGATCACCTTCTGCTGATTGCCACCGGAGAGCCCCTCGACCGCCAACGTCGCGTCGGGTGGTTTGACCCCGAACTGGACGACCAGTTCGTCGGCTTTGGCTCGCTCCGGTGGATGCGCCATGTAGGTGAGACCGCGCTTGCCGTGCAGGGCCGGATTCGGGAAGAGGTTCTCGGTGACCGTCAGTGGCATCGCCAGACCCTCGTCAGCGCGATTGCTGGTGATGAAGCCGACGCCGCGTTCCACGGCTGCGTTCACATTCGTGGGGACGAACGGTTCGCCGGCGAGTGTCAACGTGCCGTCGTACAAGGTGGCAGCACCGGCGATGGTTCGGCCGACGGACTCCTGCCCGGCGCCGGCCAGTCCGACCATGCCGACGACCTCGCCGGCGCTGGTCGCCAGCGACACCGGTCCGACGCGTTCGCCGACGACATCGTGCAGTTCCAGCAGCACTTTGCCGCCCCGGATCGTCGGCGGCGGAGGGGGGATCGGTTTGCTGCCGATGATCAGTTCGATCACCTCGGACGGGTTGGTCCGGGCGACCTCGAGGTCGGCGACCACCAGACCGTCGCGCATGATCGTGGCGCGATCGCAGATCTCGAACACCTCGTCGAGCCGATGCGACACATAGACCAGTCCGAGACCTTCGGCACGCAACCGGCGTAGCACGCTGAACAATCGGCCCGTCTCGTTGACCGGCAGGCTCGCGGTGGGCTCGTCGAGCACGAGCACCCGAGCATCGACAACGAGTGCTCGACCAATGGCCAGCATGGACTTTTCCGTACGCGACAGATCGGCCACCCGCGCGCGAGGCGAGATGTCGGCTCCGACGAGTTCCAGGGCTCGTTCGGCTCGCCGTTTGGCGGCCCCCCAGTCGATCAGCCCGTTGCGCCGCGGATAGCCGGTGCCGAGTGCGATGTTCTCGGCCACCGTCAGTCCGTCGACCAGGCCTAGGTCCTGGTGGATGAACGCGACCGTGTCGGTTGGTGGCTTGCCAAGGAGTGGCTCGCCGCAGACGGTGATCTCGCCGGCATCTTTGGTGTAGACACCGGCCAGGATCTTGATGAGTGTTGATTTCCCCGCTCCGTTGTGCCCGAGCAGGGCCAACGTGGAGCCCGCCAGGACTTGGACGTCGACACCGCCGAGTGCCTGGGTGGCACCGAAGCGTTTCGTGACGCCGCGAATGTCGACCAGGACCTCGCCTCGGGGGGGAGCGGGTTCGGACCCGGTGGGCCGATCAGCTGTCATGCCGCGTTACCTCCTGTGGCCGCCGCTGGCCATGACAGCATCATGGACGCCGTCCAGCAATTTGCGCAAGTGTCGTACTGAAAGTGGCCATCAGGGCCATTGGCGATCAGGATTCTGTATGCGATCCTGAATCAGTCCGGCAGGAAGGTGTTCATGGTGGCAGAGGACACGGTGTCGACAGCCGGACCAAGTCCGGTGCCCGCTGTCGCCCGAGCAATGGCGATTCTCAATGTCCTCGCCGAGCGTGACGGGGTGGCGGCCACGGCCAGCGATCTCGCTCGTACTCTGGGCCGGCCGAAGAGTTCGACAGCGAACCTGTGTGTCGCGCTGGAGCAGGAAGGACTGATCTCTCGGCGCGGGAATGGATATCTGCTGGGTCGGAAGCTGGCCGAACTGGGCGGACGCTATCTGTCGAGTCTCGACGAGGTGGCCGAGTTCTACGCGTTGTGTCGCCGGTCGCCGGTGCTCAGCCGTGAGACCGTCCGGGCCTCGATCCTGGACGGACTGGATGTTCTCTACCTGGCGCGGTACGACGGCGTGCATCCGCTTCGGTTGACCGCCAACATCGGTGATCGATTCCCCGCCTCCTGCACCGCGACCGGCAAGGTGCTGCTCGCCGGCCTGGATCCCGCGGTGCTGGCAGACCGGCTGCGTGGCACCACGACCCTGCCGATGCTCACGCCCAGGTCGATCGCCACGGTGCCTAGCCTGCTGGCGGAACTGGAGGTCATTCGTGCGCGCGGTTGGGCCGAGGACGACGAGGAGACCACCCCGGGCGTGACCTGCTTCGCCGTACCGGTGGGACCGCCGCGGCTGCTGGCCCGTTTCGCGGTCAGTGTCACCGTCCTCACCACCAGAATCGGTAGCGACGTCGACCGGGAGGAACTCATCACAGCGCTTCGCGGTGTCGCCGATGGGATGGCGTCGCCGCTCACACCGAGTTAGGTGTTTCGCTGTGCCACTTGGCTCAGATCAGGTCTCCAGGTTGTCGATCGTGATCTCGGGAAGCTCGTCGGCCGGGGCGAAGCCGAAGACCTTGCCCAGGAAGTAGAGCTGTGCTTCCAAGGCAGCCTTGATCGAGTCGGCACGCCGGAAGCCATGGCCCTCGCCCTCGAAGATGATCAGGGCGACCGGCAGGTCCTTGGCCCGGACCGCGGCCGCCATGGTTTCGGCCTGGTTGGGCGGCACCACCGCGTCGTCGGAGCCCTGTAGCAGCAACAGCGGCACCGACAGCTGATCGACGTGCAGGATGGGGGAGCGTTCACGGTAGATCTCGATGGCCTCCGGATACGGCCCGATCAGCCCGTCGAGATAGCGCGACTCGAATTTGTGGGTGTCGCGGGCCAGTGCTTCGGGGTCGGCAACCCCGTAGAAGCTGATGCCGGCGGTGAACACGTCGGTGCTGGTGAGCGCCTGCAGTGTGGTGTATCCGCCCGCGCTGCCGCCCCGGACGATCAGCCGTTGCGGGTCCGCGAGCCTCTGGGTCGCCAGTGCAGCGGCGCCACCGGCGCAGTCGGCCACGTCCACGATGCCCCAGCGCAGCTTGAGCGCGTCTCGGTAGGGACGGCCGTAGCCGGTGGAACCGCGGTAGTTCACGTCCAGCACGGCGAACCCGCGCGAGGTCCAATACTGCAGGCCGATGTTGAAGCCGCTGTCGGAGCAGCCCGTCGGACCCCCGTGCGAGAGGGTGATCAGCGGCGGCAGGTCACCGTCCGGCGCGCTCCACTCCGGATTGGTGGGTGGGTAGTACCAGCCGTGGACGTCGCCGGGGACTTCGTCGAGCGTGCTCGGCCAGCTGACTGCCCGAGGGATCGACACCCAGGGCGCCGGGAGTGCCTGATCGCTGGCGTGACGGACGTCGGTCCAGCTGCCGGTCGCGAGGTCGACCACCGCCAGCCGGGCCGGCCGGTCGGCGTCCTCGATGATCGCGGCCGCCAGCCCGCCGCCCGCGGCGATCGGACCGTAGAGCCCGGCGTCCAGCACCGGTCGCAGGGTGTGCGCATCCCGATCCAGCAATCGGATCGAGGTGACGCCGTTGCTCACGTGGGTGACCAGCAGCCGCTGGGCGTCGAGGATCGCGTACGGCTGGTCGCCGAAGACCCACTGCGGGGTGGCGAACTCCGCCTCCTCCGGCCACAGCGGGATCGCTTCCTGGTCGCGGACGGCGTACAGATTCCACCAGCCGGTGCGATCGCAGATGAAGAGCAGTTCGCCGTCCGGGGTCCAGCGCGGGTGGACGGCGGACTCCTGCTCGCCGCCGGCGACCTCGCCGACCTCGACCAGACCGTCAGTGGTGAGCCGACCGCGACGGATGCGGGTGGCGTCCCAGGGCATCGCCGGGTGGTTCCATTCGGTCCAGGCGAGCCGGCCGTCCCGGCTGAGCTCAGGATCGGAGTAGAAGTCGGCGCCGGAGCAGAGCACGGTCCCGTCGCCGCAGCCGTCGAGGTCGAGGGCGACGATCGTGTTGACCGCTTCGCCCGCTGCTGAGTGGTCCTCACGGACGGCGAGCACCAGGTTTCGATCGGGATGAACCCGCAAGTCGGCGTACCGGTAGTTCGAACTCTGCGTCAGGGGCACCGGATGACCGTCCACGATCCGGTGCAGCCGGTGGTCGGCCAGGTCGGAGAAGACCACGACACCGTCCCGCACCGCGTACGCGCCGCCGCCGTACTCGTGCACGCCGGTGCGCACGTTGTACGGCGCCGGTACGAGGAGTTCTGGTGCTCCGCCCGCCGCGTGGCGCCACAGTCCCACGCGACCTCGTTCGCTCGGCCGGGACTCCAGCCAGTAGAGCGTGTCACCGTCGAGCGTCGGCGCGCTCAGACCGACGGTGCCGGAGGTGACCATGTCGGTGGTCACGATCGACGGCCAGGATCCGTAGGGCGCGATGCTCACCTCGCCCACTATAGGGACGCCGACCGATCCGACTGTCGCGGTAGCTGCTTCCATCGCGAAGGCCGAGACGCACAGTCAACTCATAGAAAGTAGTGGACTTTCGCACAGTCGGCTTTGGCAGGATCAGAGCCACACAAGCTTTGCGCCGTACAGACCCGGCGTACAGATCACTCGAGAGGCCGACCCCATGAACCAGCCGCTGCCCGATCAGACCCCCGCCGGGCCCGCGTACCAGGGCCGAGTGCTGCCCCGTCCGGAGGAGGAGGTGGTCGACCAAGGTCTCAGCTTCGATGTCGGGACGCTCTTTTCCCGGCGCCGCATGTTGCAGCTGTTCGGCCTGGGCACCGGTGTCGCCGTCCTAGCTGCCTGTGGTGCCGGTGCAACGTCATCCACTACTGCAAGCACGTCCGCCGACACCCTGACCGAGATCCCGGACGAGACCGCCGGCCCCTATCCGGGCGACGGGTCCAACGGTCCGGATGTGCTGGAGCAGTCCGGCATCGTCCGCCAGGACATCCGCTCCAGCTTCGGCACCGGATCGGCGACCGCGGAGGGAGTGCCGTTCGAGTTCGAACTCACCATCCTCGACATGGCGAACGACAACGCCCCGTTCGCCGGGGTCGCGGTCTATGCCTGGCACTGCAACCGGGACGGGAACTATTCGATGTACTCGACGGGCCTGGAGAACGAGAACTACCTGCGCGGCGTGCAGATTGCCGACGACGACGGCAAGGTCAGGTTCACCAGCATCTTCCCGGCCTGCTATTCGGGCCGGTGGCCGCACGTCCACTTCGAGGTCTATCCCGACCAGGACTCGATCACCGACTCGACGAAGGCGATCGCCACCTCGCAGATGGCCATGCCGAAGGACGTGGTGGACGTCGTCTATGCCACCGAGGGCTACGAGCAGTCGGTGACCAATCTCGCTCAGGTGAGCCTCGAGAACGACAACGTGTTCGGCGACGACGCGGGAGCTCATCAACTCGCGACGGTCACGGGTTCGGCGGCGGACGGCTATGTCGCCACCCTGACCGTCCCGATCGACACCGCGACCGAGCCGACCGGCGGCAGCGCTCCCGAGGGCGGCGGCGGACCGAGCGGCCAGTCGGGTGGGCCTGGTGGCGGTGAACCGCCGAGCGGTGGACCCAGTGGTCAGCCCCCGAGCGGTGCACCGCAGGGCGAGTCTTCGACCGGTGCGTCGACTGGCTAGCGCGCCCGGCCGATTTGCCCGCTGATTGCCCTTGGTTCTGGTGTGGCTCCTGAGGCAGAATGGTGCTCGATCCGCTGGACGGCGTGTCGTGAGGATGTTGGGGAAGACAGCCCTCGCCCGCGTCACTGGAGGATCGATGAGCACAACTCGTGGAGTGCTGTACATCCACGCCGCACCGTCGGCACTGTGCCCACACATCGAGTGGGGTGTCGGCGGTGTTTTCGGCACGCCTGTGCGCCTGGACTGGATCCCTCAGCCGGCCGAGCGAGCCGCCTACCGGGCGGAGTATGCCTGGACCGGTCCGTCCGGGACTGCCGCACGCCTTACCTCGACGCTCAAGGGCTGGCAACGCATTCGCTTCGAGGTGACCGAGGAAGCCAGTCCCGGCGTGGAGGCACACCGTTACGCGTACACCCCGAGTCTCGGCGTGATGCACACCCAGATCGGACTGCACGGCGACGTCGTCATACCGGAAGAGCGGATCAAGCACGCCATGCTGATGGCCTCCCTCGGTCGGCAGGACCTGGTCGAGGCCCTCGACCAGTTGCTGGGTCGGCCGTGGGATGCCGAACTGGAGCCGTTCCGGTATGCCGGCGAGGGCGCCCCGGTCCGCTGGCTGCACAAGGTGGTCTGAGCGGGCCTCAGCCGGTGATGTAGCGGTTGGTGAAGGCCACCGCGACATTGTGGCCACCGAAGCCGAACGAGTTGTTGATCCCCGCCAGATCGCCGGCCGGCAGTTCGCGTATGGTGCTGGCGATGTCGATGCCCAGGTCGGGCTCGGGATCGTCCAGATTGATGGTTGGCGGGATCGTCCGGTGATGCAGCGCCAGCAACGTCGCCAAAGACTCCACCGCGCCTGCACCGCCGAGCAGGTGACCCGTCATCGACTTGGTGCCGGTGACGATCGCGCTCGTGTCGTCGCCGAGTGCCATTCGGATGGAGAGCGCCTCGGTGACGTCGCCCTGCGGGGTGGAGGTGGCGTGTGCGTTGACATGCTTGATATCGGTCGCGGTGAGTCCGGACTCCTTGAGAGCCAAGGTCATGGCCCGGGCCTGGGACTTGCCACTGGGATCGGGTTGCACCATGTCGTGGGCATCGGAGGTGATGCCGGCACCGGCCAGCTCACCATAGATCCGGGCGCCCCGTGCCTGCGCGTGCTCGAGGGTCTCGATCACCATCACGGCAGCGCCCTCGCCAAGGACGAAGCCGTCGCGGCCCTTGTCCCACGGCCGAGAGGCCCGCTCCGGCTCGTCGTTGCGGCGGCTCATCGCCTGCATCTGCGCGAAGCAGGCGATCGGCATCGGATGGATCACGCCTTCGGCACCACCGACCACCACGACATCGGCGCGGCCCAGCCGGATCATGTCGATGCCGTGTGCGATCGCCTCGTTGCTGGAGGCGCAGGCCGACACCGGGGCGTGCGCACCGGCCTGGGCGCCGATCCGGAGGCTGACGTTGCCGGCGGTCGCATTCGCCATCAGCATCGGGATGGCCAACGGTGAGATCCGGCGTGGGCCCTTCGCCTTCTGGATGTCCCAGTTGCCGAGCAGCGTCTGCAGGCCGCCGATGCCGGTGGCGATCGCGACGCCGAGCCGCTCCCGGTCGACCGGATTGTCCTCCTTGAGGCCGAACCCGGCATCCCGCCAGGCTTCCATGGCAGCCACCACACCCAGTTGGGCCGATCGGTCGAGCCGCCGCGCCTCGACGCGTTCGAGCACGGTCGTCGGGTCGACCGCTGCCTGGGCAGCGATCTGGACCGGCAGGTCGGCGGCCCAGTCCTGGTCGATCCGGCTGATGCCGGAACGACCGGCGAGCAGCCCCTCCCAGGTGCTGGCCACGTCGCCGCCGAGCGGGGTGGTCGCGCCCAGGCCGGTCACGACGATGGGGGTCGGGCTCATGAGTTGGACCTTCCGGTGAACAGGCAGTGGTCGTGCTTCAGTGTGGACTTGTGACAAGGGTGAACGGTGAGGGCCGCGCGCGGACCGGCGCGGCCCGCCACGCTCAGGAGGCTGCGCGCTCGATGTAGGCGACCGCGTCCCCGACCGTCTTGAGGTTCTTGGCCTCTTCGTCGGGAATGCTCACGCTGAACTTCTCCTCAGCGGCGTAGATGATCTCGACCATGGACAGCGAGTCGACGTCGAGGTCGTCGGTGAACGACTTGTCGAGCTGGACGTCATCGGTCGGGACACCCGCGACCTCGTTGACGATCTCGGCCAGGTCTGCGCGGACCTCTTCGGTGGTGGGCATGGGCTCAGGGCTCCTCGGGGTTTCTAGCGGTGGACGGACCGGGAGTGGTCAGCCCAGGTATTGGGGGTTCCCCAGGTCGGGGTTCAAGGACGATCATGGCAGGCCGATGCCGTGTCTACCATCAGGTGCTTCCGTGCCGGAAGACGAACTCCTGCGCGGCCGGCAGCTGGTCGGGGGTGTTGAGGGCGAACAGTTCGACCCCTCTGAGGTTGCGCTTGGCGATGCCGGTGAGGGTGCCGGACGGCGGCAGCTCGAGCAGCCCGGTGACGCCGAGCTCTGCCATGGTGGCCATGCACAGGTCCCAGCGGACCGGCGAGGCCACCTGGTTCACCAGCCGGCTCAGCACCTCGGCACCGGCCGCGACTGCCTGCCCGTCGGCATTGGACAGCAACGTGGTGCTCGGATCGTGGGTGACCATCCCTGCGGCGAGTCCTCGCAGCCGGTCGACCGCGGGCTCCATGTGCATCGTGTGGAAGGCTCCCGCAACGCTCAGCGGGATGAGCCGGGCCCGGGTCGGCGGATGCTCGGCCAGGGCGGCCAGCTGCTCCGTCGTACCTGCCGCCACGATCTGGCCGCTGCCGTTGTTGTTGGCGGGCGTGAGTCCTTGGGCCTCGATGGCAGCCAGCACGTCGTCGGGTTTGCCGCCGATGATCGCGGTCATCGAGGTCGGGGTGGTCGCAGCGGCCTCGGCCATGCCGCGGCCGCGCTCGCGGACGAACACCATGGCATCCTCGGCGCTCAGCACACCGACCCCGGCAGCGGCGGTGATCTCGCCGACGGAGTGCCCGGCAGCGACCCCGGCCGAACCGTAGCTGCCCCGCGCAGGGGCGAAAAGCTGTTCTGCGGCCAGGATCCCGGCGACCACCAGCAGCGGCTGGGCCACCGCCGTATCGCGGATGGTGTCGGCGTCGGCTTCAGTGCCGAAATGGCGCAGATCCAACTCGGCTACGGCCGCGAGGGCGTCCAGCCGGTCGGAGAACGACTGCTCGGTCAACCAGGGGCCGAGGAACCCTGGAGTCTGCGCGCCCTGACCTGGCGCCACGATGGCCAACACGACCCTGACTATTCCTTGACTCGGTCGGTTACGTCTCGCAACGACACGACGAATCTCGGGCGAGCTGTTTGTAGGAATCTGACAAAAGACTCACCCCGGGTCGTCGGTGCGGGCCCGTCGACTCAGCAGTCTGCCCAAGGTCAGCGACAGCCGCAGTGCGTACGCCTCGCGCGAATCGGTCGGGCTGTAGCCGGTGACTTCATGCACCCGCCGCAACCTGTAGCGAACGGTATTGGCGTGAACGAACAACGCCCTGGCCGTCGCCTCCACCGACGATCCTTGGTCGAGGAACACCACCAAGGTCTCCAGCAGTCCGCCACCCGCGTCGCGGAGCGGGTCGTAGAGCTCACGAGCCAGTGCCCGTCGGGCGTGACCGTCACCGTTCAGCGCCCGTTCCGGCAGCAAGTCGTGGGCGCTCACCGGGCGCGGCGCTTCCGGCCAGCCGGCCACCGCCCGATAGCCGGAGAGCGCCTCGCGGGCGCTCACACCGGTCTCGATCAGGTGGTCGACCGGGGGACCGACCACCACCGGACCGTCGGCGAAGGAGGCGGCGAATCGAGCGACGACGCTCAAGGTCCAGTCCGGCTCCTGCAGTCCGGCGCCGCCGAGGACGACGATCATCCGGTCACTCTGGACGGCCCCGAGCATGTCGAGGCCGGCGCTCGCGGCCTGGTCCCGGATGGCCTCCAACTCGGCGGCGACAGTGTTGGGTGCGGCCGGGTCGGGGGCGCCGCCGACCACCACGACAACCCCCTGGGACGAGGTCCAACCGAGCGTGGAGGCCCGGGACAGGACGGCGTCATCGGTCTCACCGCGCAGCACGGCGTCCACCACCGATGCCTCCAGCCGGGCGTCCCAGGTGCCGCGGAGTTCGGCCGCCCGGGCGTACGTCTCGGCCGCGGCGAACGCGACCTCCCGGCTGTAGGCGACGATCGCGGTGTGCAGCACGGGCCGATCGGCCCGGGGCATCACCTCGTCGATCTGGGTCTCGACGACGTCGATGGTGGTCCGGACCAGCTCGACGGTCTGGTGCAGGCTGATCCGCCGAGCCAGTTCTCGCGGTGCGGAGCCGAACACTTCCGACGGCTCCAGGTTCGCCGGCTCGTTCTCGGCGAACCAGCTGACGAATCCGTCGATGCCGGCTCCGGCGACGAGGGTGATCCAGGACCGGTGCTCGGCCTCGAGGTCGCGGAACCAGTTGTGCTTGGCATCCATCTCGGCGATGGCGGCCCTGGTGATGGCCGAGGTCTGCGCCGAGAGCCGCTTCGCGATCGAGGCCCGGCTCTTGGCTGAGGCAGGCCGCGACCTGTCGATTCCCTTGGTCGCGGCCATGGAGGGAGCCTAGACCGATCGATGTCCTGACCGGTCGATGCGTGAGAATGGACGGGTGAGGAGACGGTCGCGGTGAGCACCCGATGAACCCGGTGGATGCCCTCCGCGAGATCGCCTTCCTGCTCGAGCGGACCCGATCCGACACCCATCGGGTCAAGGCGTATCGACGCGCCGCCGACATCGTCGCCGAACTGGAGCCGGCGGAGCGGGCCCGCCATGCCGAAGCCGACGATTGGAAGAAGCTGCCGGGGATCGGGCCGAAGACCGCGTTGGTGATCAGTCAGGCCGGCGCCGGCCGGGTGCCGGACTATCTGCAGCAGTTGCGGGAGGAGAAGCAACCGCTGGCCGCGGGCGGGGAGCGGTTCCGATCCCTGATCAAAGGCGATCTGCACGTTCACTCCACCTGGTCCGACGGGGGCAGCCCGTTGGAGGAGATGATGATCACGGCGCGCTCGCTCGGCTACGAGTACTGTGCGATCACCGACCACTCACCCCGGCTCACGGTGGCCCGCGGGCTGACGGCCGAACGGCTCCGGCAACAGCTGGCGGTGACCCGTGACCTCGGTCAGGCGATGGCGCCGTTCCGTGTGCTGCAAGGAATAGAGGTCGACATCCTGGAGGATGGCGGCCTCGACCAGGACGACGACCTGCTGGCCGAGCTGGACGTCGTGGTCGCCAGCGTGCACTCCAAGCTGCGCTCGGACTCGGAGACGATGACGCATCGGATGGTCGCGGGGGTCGCCAATCCCCGGACCAACATCCTGGGACACTGCACCGGCCGGCTGATCACCGGTGAGCGGGGCATACGGCCGGAGTCCAGTTTCGATGCCGAGGTCGTGTTCGAAGCCTGTCGTACGTTCGGTGTCGCGGTCGAGATCAACTCCCGACCCGAGCGCCGCGACCCGCCGACCAGACTGCTGCAACTGGCGATCGACATGGGCTGTCTGTTCTCCATCGACACCGACGCGCACGCCCCGGGACAGCTGGAGTTCATGGCGTACGGCTGTGAACGCGCGGCGGCGCTCGGGCTGGAACCGGAGCGGGTGATCAACACCTGGCCGGTTGACCGACTGCTGTCCTGGTGCGCGGCCCGTCGGTGAGGGCGGCTACTCTCCCGCCTGTGAATACCCTCGCGCCTGCTACCGATGACGAGGTCGCTGCGAGCCTGGTGAAGGAAGCCGGCACGCTGGCGGCGACGATGCTGGCCGATGGGCTGGACACGCACTACAAGACCTCGATCTCCGATGTGGTGTCGGCCGCCGACCATGCGGCCGAGGAGCTGGTGGTCCGCCGGTTGACCGAATGGCGACCCGACGACGGCCTGGTGGGGGAGGAAGGTGCCTCGCGCCCGGGCGCGCGTACTTGGTACATCGACCCCGTCGACGGCACCTACAACTTCTTGTCCGGGCTGCCGTACTGGTGCTCGGCCGTCGGGTTGACCGACGAGCAAGGCCCGTTGGTCGGCGCGGTCTACTATCCGGCGCGCGACGAGCTCTGGGTCGGAGGCCGAGACCGGCCCACCACGTTGAACGGTGTGCCGCTGGCTCCGTTGACCGATCGGCCGCTGGCCGAGGTGTCGGTGTCGAGCTACTTCCATCCGGCGCGGATGTCGGACGAGCAGCGATTGGCCGACTGGCGGTCGGTGGTCGGCAAGGCCGCGACCGTACGGATCCTCGGGTCCGCGTCCGTCGATCTCGGGGGTGTCGCCACCGGTCGGATCGGGCTGTTCTTCCAGTCGGGTTTGAGCCCGTGGGACTGGTGGCCAGGTGTCGCGCTGGTGCAGGCCCTCGGCGGCGCGGCCCGGATCGTGGAACTCAACGGAAGCAGCTATTACATCGCCGGCAACACCCAGTCGGTGGCCGAGGCCGTGGCAGCCCTCCAGCAGGGGTGAGACTTGTGACGCAGCTGCGACAGATACGGGGTTCCGCCCGAGACCGTGCCGTGGCAGGCTTTCGTCTCACATGGAACGGTTCCGTCGGCCGGCGATCGGGCGGAACCGTACGCACGATGGTGGAGGCTGGACAGTGAGCGCGACCGCAGGACCCGCCGACTCGAGGAGCGCGGTGGGGGAAAGGCTTGGGCTGACGACGGGTCAGGTGATCCAAGAGTTGGGCTGGGACGATGACGTCGACGACGATCTCCGGGTCGAGATCGAGGACGTCATCGACGGCGAGCTGATCGAAGAGGCAATGGACGCCGTCGACGCGGTGCTGTTGTGGTGGCGCGACGACGATGGTGATCTGGTCGACGGACTCGTCGATGCCGTGGTCGACCTGAGTGCCTCCGGTGTGCTGTGGTTACTCACCCCCAAAGTCGGGCGCAACGGCTATGTCGACAACTCCGACATCTCCGAGGCCGCGGTGACCGCGGGTCTCGCACTGACCACGACGGCGAACGTGTCGCCGGACTGGGCGGCACACAAGCTGGTCCGGCCGCGTGGATCGCGGCGTTGAGCCAGACCTCACCTGAGCCAATCCCGGAGGTCGGTGCGCCGGCACCGCTCTTCAGCACCCGCAACCAGTTCGGTCAGCCGATCTCACTCACCGAGTCGCGGGGCGCCCCGACGGTACTGATCTTCTATCCGTACGCATTCAGTTCGATCTGTACCGGTGAGCTGCGTGGCGTACGCGATCACCGGCAGCGGCTCTCCGATCTCGGGGTGCGGGTGCTGGCGATCTCCTGCGATCCGATGTTCGCCTTGCGGGCCTACGCGGAGGCCGAGGAGCTACCGTTCGACCTGCTCACCGACCACTGGCCGCACGGCTCGATCGCCCGGGCGTACGGGATCTTCGACGACCAGCGGGGTTGTGCGCTGCGCGGCACCTTCCTACTCGATGCCGATGGCGTCGTGCGCTGGCGGGTGGTGAACGGGATCGGTCAGGCTCGGGACCTGGACGAGTTGCTGAACGCGCTGACCGGAGCGGAATTCTGCGACGTGCCGGTCAGTCCGGACAAGCCACAGCGATCCGTTCGCTGACTGCCGACAGCGCCGCGCACACGTCGGGGGTCGTCTCCTCGATGACGAAGTCGTGGTCGAGCATCAGCAGGTTCATCGCAAGGTCGTATGGTGACCGACCGCTCGCCCACACCCGGCAGTGGCCGTCGTCCACCCGTTCGACGGGCACCACGTCGGGGACTCGGCCCGCGACGACGGCGGCCGGTGCGGCGACGAGGACGGTGGCGCGGAACCGGCGGTAGCGCTCGTCGGTTGCGGCGAGCATCGCCTCGGAGGTCGGCGCCTGACGGGGCCGGAAGCGGGCACCCTCGGGGCGCCGGAGCACCATCCGGTCGAGCCGGAACTGACGCCAGTCGTCGCGGTCGGGCGCGAAAGCCAGGAGATACCAGGCCCCGCTGAGCTGGACCACGCGGTAGGGCTCGACCTCGCGGGCTGTGACCTGGCCGTCGCGGGCGGTGTAGTCGAAGCGGACCCGTCGCTGGTTGCGGCAGGCGCCGGCCAGGAAGACAACGTCCTCGGGGTCTGTGGTTCGTTCCGGGCGACCGACCGCCTCGGTGAAGGCACGCAATGTCTCGACCCGGCCGCGGAGCCGCCACGGCAGGACCTGCTCCAGCTTGGCCAACGCGGAAACTGCTGCCTCTCCCGGACCGCCGGGGTCACCGACTCCGCCAGCGCCGCCGGCAGCGAGCCGGAGGCCGAGCGCGATTGCGACTGCCTCGTCGTCGGTGAGGAGCAGCGGGGGCAGCACGGTGCCGGGTCGGAGCACGTAGCCGCCGGCGACGCCTGGCTCGGCGTGCACGTCGTAACCGAGTTCGCGCAGTTTGGTGACGTCGTAGCGCAGGGTCCGCGGGCTCACCCCGAGCCGCCCGGTCAGGTCGGCGCCGGACCAGCGCGGGCGTGTCTGGAGCAGGTCGAGCAGTCGGAGCAGCCGAGCGGCGGGGTTCGGTGGTCGCCGGGTGCTGCCGGAACTGCCCGCGATGTTCGTAGGCATGTTCTCGACCTTCTTCCAAATTGTGGCAAGTATCTTGCCGCATTCGTTGTCAGAGTAGTCCCATGAACACTTCTTCCAATGGTTCCCGTGCTCGTACCGTTCTCGTCACCGGCGCCACCGGCCAGGTTGGTCGCCACCTCGTCGCCGAGCTGCTCGTCGCCGGGGCAAGCGTGCGTGTCCTCACCCGTGCTCCGGAGTCTGCAGGTCTGCCCGAGCGGGTGGACGTGGTCGCGGGCTCGTTCTTCGATCTTCCCGACTCTGTGTTCGACGGTGTCGATGCGGCGTTCGTGTTCCCGGCTGATGGCGCCGCCGAGTTCGTCCACGCTGCGGCCGCTGCCGGCGTACCTCATCTGGTCCTGCTGTCCTCACTCGCCGCCGCCGTGGAGCACGATCGGGACCGCGGCTCAGCCAGCCAGGTGCACCATGCCGCGATCGAGGCGGCGGTGACCGGCAGTGGCGTGTCGTGGACGATCCTGCGGCCAGGCACGTTTGCCACCAACCTGCTGTCGTGGGCGCAGCCGATCCGGTACGCCGGAGGTGTCACCGGCCCCTACCCGACCTCGGCCCAGGCTCCGATCCACGAGGCCGACGTTGCGGCTGCGGCAGCGGTCGTGCTGACCCAGCCCGGTCACGAGGGCCGGATCTACCCGATGACCGGGCCGGAGGCGTTGAGCCGCACCGACCAGCTCGCGGCGATCGGGGCTGCGATCGGACGCGACTTGACCTTCACCGAGAGCACACCGGAGGAGTTTCGCGCCGAGATGACCAGCTACGGCGTCGGTGAGCCGATCATCGCGATGCTGCTCGACTACTGGCGCGACACCGTCGACGAGCCGGACGTGGTGCGCTCCACCGAGCTGCTCACCGGGCGGCCGGGCCGCACTCTCATCGAGTGGGCTCGGGACCACGCCGCGGACTTCGGCGGCTGAATCGAGCATCGTCGGCCCTGCCCTGCCTGGTCGTCACGGTGCGCACCACCTTCGACCCATACGCTGCTGCGGACCCGAAAGGGATTGCGCAGCGCGTCCTGGTCAACGTGGTCTATTTACCGGCTTCGGCATCGCACAGGCGGCCGTCCCCCCAGGGAGACGATGCCGGAAACGAGCGATGAGGAAGTACCCGGCTCCGGCGACCCACGAGAATGGCGGGGTAGCGATCAGATGCCCGAGGAACCGCAAGCCACGCGAGGGCTGCATGCGCAACAGCGCACCGAATGCCGCATGGCCTCGGTATCGCCGCCCGTCGGACAGGAGCCATACGTAACTGGCAACGTCGCTGCCGGTGAGACCGAGTTCGTCCAGGTCGAGCCATTGCCACGGCTGCGCTTCCGGGAACTTGCCGAGAACTGCCTCAAGCCGCCGCACCCAGGTCGTGCAGAAGGCACAGTCGCCGTCGTACACGAGGAGCGAGCGGTGTCGGTTCATCTCGATGATGATAGGCGGGCGGTGGCTTCGTTCTCTTGTGCGAGGCGCCGGAGGGCGGCGAGCATGGCGTCTCCGAGGACGGTGCCGATGACCACGGCTTCGGCCCGGCTGTCGGCGTCCGGGTAGGCCAGCACGGCATCGACATCGACCGCGGCAAGCTGTTCGGCCGCCCGGGCGTAAGGCTCAATCTGCGCGGTCAGCCTGTCATGTCCCAGCCGCCGCAACGTGGTCAGCACTTCCGCGAGGTCGGCGCGTGCGGGACTGTTGTCCTTCACCCGCCAGCCGTGACGGGCGATGAGTGCGTCGACCTCCGCTGCTGCGGACTCCTGCCCGCGGTCGACCTGCTGCAGGGCGCGAAGCCGGGCGATGGCGTACTGCGCCTTCCCGAGCGCGTCCAGCGGGTCGGTGTCGGGAGCGTCGATTCGCCCGAGTACGGCACGAGCGTCGGCGACGCTGAGCCCGCCGAGGTCGATGAGCGCGCGCACGAGCTTCAGCCGTCGCACGTGTTCGTCGCCGTAGCGCACCTGGTTCGGGCTCGTGCGCTCGCCGGGCGAGAGCAGCCCCTCTCGCAGGTAGTACTTGATCGTCGGTGCGGGAACCCCGCTCAGCCGACTGAGCTCGCCGATCCGCATTCGTCACCCGCTCTCGCCGAAGAACATTCTGTTCCTGAGCCTATCGACAGTCGAGAAACCGATACCTATACTTACCGATATCGATAGTGGCGATATCGGTATGGAAGGATGATCGTGTCGCCGCAACATTGCCGGCGACCGCACGCAGACTCACGAGCGCTATCCGAAAAGGCTCCCTGTGCTGCGGCTGCGGGAAGCGCATCACGATCAATCATGCCCGCAACCTTGGAGCGCAACGAACCAACCCTGCCCCACGATGGCTAAAGATTTCGGCGTCCACGGCCGCCGCCGGTTCGCACTCCTCGCCGACGAGTAGATCGTCGCGCGGGGACTGACCCCAGGGCCCCGACCAGCCGCTGTCTACGGCTGTGGGCTGGTGGCGTGGGTCGTCCAGGCGGGCTCGCGCAGGGCCGGGCAGTGGTCCGGGGTGGGGTTGTTGGCGATGTGGATCATGCGGTCCAGGGCGTCGCGGGCGGCGGCGAGGTCGTCCATCGTCGCGGTGATGCGGTCGCGTTCTGCGGCCAGCACCGCGAAGGTTTCGGGGGTGCCGTTCCCGGCGTGGATGCTGGGCATCAACTGCAGGATAGTGCGGCTGGATAGTCCTGCGGTGAACAGTTGCTGGATCAGCCGCACCCATTCGGCGGCTGATTC
>JASGEZ010000096.1:0-35185 GCA_047605905.1 Microlunatus sp. | reverse complement strand
TTTGCTCTATCTGCAGACCGAGCAAAGCCGACGAACCCGAGCAGGAATGCCTCTGGCTTGCCGGAAGGTCAGCCCTGGTGCGGGTAAAGGTGGTTCTTCGGCGGCACGAAGGTCTCCTTGATCGTGCGCGGCGAGGTCCAACGCAGCAGGTTCAGCGCGGAGCCGGCCTTGTCGTTGGTGCCGGAGGCCCGGCCACCACCGAACGGCTGCTGACCCACGACGGCGCCGGTGCACTTGTCGTTGACATAGAAGTTGCCGGCCGCGAAGCGGAGCGCATGCTGAGCCTGCAGGATCGCGGACCGATCGGTGGCGATGATCGAGCCGGTGAGGGCGTACGGACTGCCCTGGTCGACCAACTCGAGGGTCTCGGCATACTTGTCGTCGTCGTAGACGTGGATCGCGAGGATCGGACCGAAGTACTCGGTACGGAACGCGTCGGCACTCGGGTCGGAGCCCAGCAACACGGTGGGTTGGATGAAGTAGCCCACCGAGTCGTCGTACGTGCCGCCGACCGCGATCTCGATGCTCTCGGTGCTCCGGGCCCGCTCGATGGCGGCGACATTGCGGTCGAAGGAGCGCTTGTCGATGACGGCGCCACCGTAGTTGCTGAGGTCGCTCACGTCGCCGTACGTCAACGCAGCGACCTTGCCCAGGAAGTCCTCTCCGATCTTCGCCCACAGGGACTCGGGAATGAAGGCGCGGGAGGCAGCGGAACACTTCTGGCCCTGGTAGTCGAAGGCGCCGCGGATCAGTGCGGTGGTGAGGATGTCGGGATCGGCGGAGGAGTGGGCGACGACGAAGTCCTTGCCGCCGGTCTCGCCGACCAGCCGCGGGTAACTGCGGTAGTTCGACAGGTTCTCGGCAACCTGCTTCCACAGGGTCTGGAACACCGCCGTCGAACCCGTGAAGTGGATTCCGGCCAGTCCTGGATCGTTCAGCAAGACGTCGGAGACCATCGGACCGTCGCCGAGCACCAGGTTGATCACACCGGCCGGTAGTCCGGCTTCCTCCAGCAACTGCATCAGCAGGTACGCCGCCGCAGCCTGGGTGGGCGACGGCTTCCAGATCACGGTGTTGCCCATCAGCGCGGGCGCTGCGGGCAGGTTGCCGGCGATGGCGGAGAAGTTGAACGGGGTGATCGCGTAGACGAAGCCCTCGAGCGGGCGATGATCGATCCGGTTCCACACGCCGGGAGAGGAGATGACCTGGTCAGCCAGGATCTCCCGGGCGTAGTGCACGTTGAAGCGCCAGAAGTCGATCAGCTCGCAGGGCGTGTCGATCTCAGCCTGGTACGCAGTCTTGGACTGGCCGAGCATGGTCGCGGCTGCCAGCCGCTCGCGCCAGGGACCCGCCAACAGGTCGGCGGCCCGGAGGAAGACGGCGGCGCGCTCGTCGAACGGGAGGTCGCGCCAGCCGGCGGCGGCGTCGGCGGCGGCCTGGATGGCGTCGGATACGTCAGCAGGCTGGGCATCGGCATAGCTGCCGATCACGCTGGCGTGCTTGTGCGGCTGGACGACGTTGTACCGAGGTCCGGCGGCGTTCCGGTGCTCACCACCGATCACCTGGCGGATGTCCAGCGGATTGGCCGGCAGCGACTCCAGTTGGGTGACCAGCCGAGCTCGTTCCGGCGATCCCGGTGCGTAATCGTGCACCGGCTCGTTGATCGGGGTAGGAACCTGGGTCACGGCATCCACGGGCTGTCCTTATGGTCTCGAGAAGTGTGGGTGGACCTCATTCAACCGCAGACTCCGACGCCACGTCGTTGTCGGTCAGCACAGTGTTCGTCGGTGAGCCTTGTCGGATCAGCCAACCTACCGGCTGCGCCCCGCCGCGCCCTGTTGCGCCCAGCCACGCCCCGTTGCGAGCAGCCTCGGAACGGGGCGTGCGGAATCGATCAGGCCGGCGAGAGAGCGGCGGCGACATCCTCCATGGTGTGGATCACCACGGCGGAACCCTTCGACTTCGCAGCCCCCACCACGAGCGGCTTGCCGCCAACCGTGCCGAGGTAGATGGCGGTGTAGCCGTTGCGCCAGAGGATGTCGCCGGCCTTGGCATCGGCCAGCTTGACGTTCTTGATCTCGCGCTTCTGTGCCTCGGACTGGTGCGGCAGCGTGATGCCTGCCGCGGCCCAGGCCCCGGCCGTCATACCGGAGCAGTCCCAGACGTCCGGGCCGTCGCCGCCGTACCCCCAACGGTCGCCCACCTGATCGAGCGCCTTGTCCAGCACCTTCCCGGCGGTCCCGGTCGGGATCGGCACCAGATACGTCTGACCCGAGCTGGGGTCGGTGACCGTACGCATGCTGTAGATCTCTTGATCCGGACTGCCGTCGACCGGAGTCATGGTGCCCGAGACGCCGGTCGAGGGTGGGAAGGTGACGAACACCGAGGAGTGGTCGGAGCCGTACTTCTCGCCGACCGTCTGCTCGGACGGGGCGCGGTTCGACCACACGTAGTCCAGGCGAGTCTTCTTGCCGATCGTCGCGGCGCCGTCCAGGTGCTGCCAGTTCGGAGTCAGGCCGTAGCTGGACATGATCTCGATCGGCGAGGCATCCCGGTCGTAGTTCACGTTGAAGTCGCCGGTCACATACACCGCGGAGCCATCGGCCTGCAGGCTGTCGACCAAATTGCCGAGCGCGTTGAGCTGCTGCTTGTAGAGCGCGACTCGCCGGTCGTTGTTCTTGGCCTTGGTGCTGTTGTAGGCACCCACCAACAGGTGGGTGTTGACGACGTAAAAGGTCTCCGACGTCGCGTTGTCGCGCAGTTGGATCCAGGTGATCGACTTGCCACTGGTCCGTTCGGTGCCCTTGCCGCCGCGGCGCTCGACGACCTCGCCGGCGGGAAAGGCGCGGACCTTGCCCTGATCGACCGCGGTGTACTTGTCGGTGCGGTAGAAGATCGGGACCGCGGTCCGGTCGGTGGTCATGGTGAAGCCCTTGGCGGCGTCGGCCGCTGTGGCGCGGTCGGACCGGCTGCCCATTTCCTGCAGGCCGAAGACATCGGCCTTGCTGGTGAGTTCGCGGATACCGCTGGCAATCCGGCCCTTGGCGTTGGACTGCAGCACGTTCCAGGTGGCAATGGTCACCGAGGAACTGCCGGACGCCTCCACGCAGACCGTCGCGTCGCTGGAGGAACTGGAAGAACTCGACGAGGAGGAACGCAGATATGCCTGGTAACTACCGGAGTTGTACGCCGACCACGGCTTCCAAGAACCCTGACCGTCCCCCTCGGTGCCGTCGGCGGCGTCCCAGACCTGGTAAGCCATCCAGGCGTTGTCGCTCGGGTTGGTCCAGTCCCTGGCCTTGAGCAGGCTCTTGTGGACCGAGTTGATCTGCCACAGACCGTAGTTGCCTTTGGCAGCCTTGTTGACCGCGGTCGGGTTCCACGATGACTCCGCACCGGCGACTGCCGTGGCAGTCGCGACCTGGTCGGCCGGGAAGTACTTGGCGGCTGCCTTTGCCGCGACCCGCTCCCGGTCGCTCTTGGTGGCCGGCAGCGCACTGTCGTTGGCAACACATTGGGTCGGCGCGGCCGCAGCCGTGCTGGGGTTGATCGTCTGTGCGAGACCGAAGAGCGGAAAGGCCAGAGCCAGGGCGGTGGTCGCCGAAATCACGGCGCGGGCGCCGCCGATTCGCCGTTGTGGGCGTAGCAGTGCCGTGGACTCGCGCCGAACATCGTCGCGGACCCTGGTTGTCTCGTCGCTCATGGTGCCTTCCCGTGACGCCGACGCCCCCGGCATCGTACGCCTTCATCGGCCCGCCGCAGCGAGCCGTACCCCCTGAGACACGAGGATAGGCGACCCGAAGCGCTCAGGGGGACAGATCGGATAATTTGATCGCCTGATGGAATGACCTGCGGCAACCTTCGCGGCGCGAACCCCCGGTCAGGACGGCCACTTGCGGGCGATGGTGCTGATCAGCACCGGCATCAGCACCGGCAGCCGGGGCAGGTCGGTGAGGTGGGCATCAAGGTCGTCGGCGCTGATGCCGTGGGCGAGGAGTTCGTCGCGGACCTGCTCCAGGTTGGCCCGTTCCAGCCGCCGTACGTTCGGTCCGGTCTCGAAGGAGCCGCGGATCTCGATCTCGCCGAAGCCCCGCTCGGCCAGCAGTTCCGGGATCCGTGAGCCCGTCCGCAGGTCGGCGCCGCGTTTGGCCAGCAATTCGGTGAAGGCGGTCCGGATCCGGTTGGCCCGGTGCTCGGCCTCCGTACGCGGCTGGTGGCAGGCGCCGTCGAGGTAACCGCGGGGATCGAACTCCTCCAGCACCAGCCAGCCCAGCGGACGCAGCGCCGGGATCAGCCGATCGATCACTGCGGCCGGCTCGGCCAGATGACCCAGGACCAGGCGCGCATGGATGAGGTGATACGCGTGCACCGGCAACCGGTCACGCGTGATGTCGTGACGGAGCACCGTCAGATTCGGGGCCGCTCGATCGGCGAGCCAGCGGGTGTCGAGGTCGGTCGCGGTCACGTGGCCGCTCGGTCCGACCCGTTCGGCCAGCCAGCGAGCCACGGACCCGCCGCCGGCGCCGACGTCCAGACAATGCCAACCGGCACCGACCCCCACCTCGCGGAGGCGGCGGAAGGTCGGCTCGTCGAAGAGGGCCGAGAGCGCGGCCCAGCGATCGGGTACCTCACTTCCGGCGTTGTCGAGCAGGTATCCGTCGGCGGTCGGATTCGTTGTGGTCATACCCCTATTGAGCTACCGGACTGCCCGGATCGGCATCAGTAGCGACTACCGAGATCTGGCTCGGAATGCCGATCCAGGAACGGCAGAAGGGCGGCGAACGACCACTGTCGGTCGATCGCCGCCCTCCTGATCTGGCCGGCGAACTACGGGCCCCGGCCCGCTGGGTTACCGCAGCGGCGGAGCTGCCGCGACGGCGTCGATCAGGGTCGAACTGAAGGCATTGGCGTCCCGGGTGCGTACGTAGGCGTTCACCGCACTGTAGAAGCCTTGCTGGAAGGTCGGGCTCATCGCCGAACCGTGCGTGATCGACCACAGCACGCGGGAGTCGTGCAGTGCCTTGGCCGCTGACTGCTGGTACGGACTCAGCGAGCTGACATCGGCATCGGTACGCACCGGCACCGAGCCCTTGACCTTGCTGAAGTTCGTCTGGACGGTCGGGTCGGCCAGGACGGCGAGGAACTCCGAGGCATTCTTGCCGTTCTCCGCCGCGCCGGCCTGAACGAAGGTGTCGACGACGGCGACGTAGCTCGATTCGGTGCCGGGGAACGGCACCTCGCCGAAGGTCTTGCCATCGACGGCGCCGGCCTTGACCAGCTCGCCGTAGGCCGAGTCGTTCATCACCTCGAACGCGCAGTCACCGGCACTCAGCTTCTTGGTCGCCTGATCCCAGGACAGCCCCGAGGCTGCCGGGTCGGCCTGATCCAGCGCCTGGCCGAACAGGCCGAGGGCCAGCTTGACCTGCGAGCCCTTCCAGTCGAACCGGTCGGCGGCGATCTGGTCCCAGCCCTCGGGGCCGACCACCGACAACAAGATGTTCTCGAACAACGTCACCGTGGTGAATGCATCCTTGGCTCCGAGGCAGAGCGGAACTCCGCCGGACTCCTTCACCTTCTTCAGATCGGCGATCCAGTCCGTCGCCTCGTAGCCGTCGCCCGGCGTGTTCACGCCGGCCTTCTGCAGGGCTTCGAGGTTGAAGAACAAGACGTTGCCGCGGTGTGAGCTGGTCGGGACTCCGTACTGTTTGCCGTCCACGGTGAGCCCGTCGAGGATCACCTGCGGGATATTGGCGCTGAGACCGCTGTCGGAGACGACCGAGGTCACGTCGGCCAGCTGGCGTTGAGCGACATAGGCCTTCAGGGCCCCGTTCGGGAAGGTCTGCCAGGCGTCCGGCGGATCGCCGGCCAGGAGCCGCTGGGCGAGTACGACCTGGGCGTTGGTACCGCCGCCGCCGACCACCGGGGCGTTCTCCACCTGGACATCGGCGTACTTGGCCTGGAAGGCATCGGTCAGAACCTTGAGGGCCTCCTCCTCCGAGCCTGAGGTCCACCAGGAGATCAGCTCGAGTTTGTCGGTGGCTTCGGTGCTGGGTGCGGACGGGGTGCTGCAGGATGCGACGCCGGTGGCCAGCGCCAGCGTAGCCGCGATGCCGGCTAGTGCGCGCTTGAACTTCATGCCAGTTCTCCCTCTGCTGCCGAGCTGATGTGCACGTCTTCCTTGGCCTTCAGGTCGTAGAAGGCGAACGCTGCCACGACCGCGAAGCAGATCGCCGGGACCAGGAACGAGACGGATGCGCTGGTGGCGTCCAACAGGCTGCCCTGGACCAGCGGCATGATGGCGCCACCGACGATTGCCATCACCAGACCCGCGGCGCCGAACTTGGTGGCCGGGCCGAGTCCGGTCAGTGCGACGCCGTAGATGGTCGGGAACATCAGTGACAGGCAGAACGAGACGCCGACGAGGGCGATCACGCCGCTGAGGTTCGAGACGAGCATCGCGTACAGGCACAGCAGCACCGCCAGGCTGGCGAGGACCGACAACACCTTGGTCGGCCGGACCCGGCCGATCACCCAGGTCATGATGAATCGCGAGACCAGGAAGAGGATCAGGCTGACTTGGAGGAAGAGCCCGCCGAGCGCCAGCGAGCCGTCGATGGCTTCCTGGACGTAGACGATGATGTAGGTCCAGGTGCAGACCTGTGCCGCGACATTGAAGAACTGCGCGACCACACCGAACTTGTAGCGCTTGCTGCGCCCGAGGATCTTGAACATGGCGCCGGTGCTGCCACCCTCCCCGGTGTCGGGGAACTCCTCGACGATCTTGGGCGACTTCTGGAACGCGATCAGGAGCCAGATCAGCAGCAGAAGCATCCCGAGGCCGATGTAGGGGCCCATCACAGCTGCCAGCTGGCCGGCTCGGATGTCATGGATCTGTTCAGGTGAGGCCGACGCGAGATCCACCGGGGCGTCCAGTTTCGGCAGGATCAGAGCCGCGGCAAGCAGGACGCCGATGTTGGTGCCGACCGGGTTGAATGCCTGAGCCAGGTTCAGCCGTCGAGTGGCGGTCTCCTCCGGACCCAGCGACATCACGTACGGGTTGGCCGAGGTCTCCAAGATGGAGCAACCCGCGGCCATGGCGAACAAGGCGACCAGGAAGGCGGAGAACGTCATGATCTTGCTGGCCGGGTAGAACAAGAAGGCGCCGGCGGCGGCAAGCGCGAGCCCGGTGAGCAGACCGACCTTGTAGCCGAATTTCTCGTTGATGAAGGCGGCCGGCAGGGCCAGCAGGAAGTAGGCGCCGAAGTAGGCCAACTGAACCAGGCTGGCCTGGAAGGTGGTCATGTCGAAGATGCGCTTGAAGCCGGCGACCATCGGGGTGGTCAGGTCGGCGGCAATACCCCAGGCGGTGAAGCAGCCGACGATGGCGCAGAACAGCAGCCCCATCCCCGGATAGACCCACTTCGCCTTTGGTTCACCCCCTGCTCCGGGTGGACTCGATTCCTCATGCGACACGGCTTGTGTCATCGTCGGTGCGCCTTTCCGTGGGGGACATCGTTGTCGGCTGGGCAGCGCATGCCGCCGGGCCGTGACCAGCGGAGACGTTACCTCACCTCGTACTTTTATTCGATCCTCAGGTCGTGGTGTCCCGCTCATGAGCCCCGGATCGTGATGGTTGTGGGCGTGTCAGCAGATGGCCAGCTGTAGGTCACTGTGTTGTCACGGCCCGTTCACCGGCTTCGGCGATGGTCTCGCTCATGGAGGTGGACTTCGGTGCGAGCCTGGTCATGTTGCTGCACTGGCTGGGTTCCGTAGCCTTGATCATCGGCGGGACCGCAGCGGCGGCACTGTTGGTCGACTGGCTGCGAGAGGTCTCGCGTCGGCGGTCGCTTGCTGGGTTGGCCGGAGTTGCGGGGGTTGACGGCACCGTCGGTGTCGATGGTCGGCCGGTGTTTGTGTCGATCGTTCGCGAGTTCGACCCTGGTTCGGGTGTCGGTGACTCCGGGTCCAGTGAATCCACGAAGGTCTCGTCCCTGGACGCCGCTCCTGCCGGTCGCTCCGGCCCCGCCGACTCCACCGGCTCGAGAGTCGCCTGAATCTTGCTGCTCGGTCTTTGCGCGCCGGTTTCTTGTGTGGGTGGGGCTGCGGTTGACGTGGAGCTGAGTCGTTTGTGACCCCTGGGCACCAGCCGTACGCGTTTGAGGCTCGGTCCGCGATCTTCTGTGACCCACAGGCGCGAGACGCTCAGGCAACTCCTCATCTGCGCCTACGGTTTCTCGCTTCTTCGGTAGCGGGTGGAGCGGACACCTTGGGCGCCTTCCATCACGACATCTGGCGGTGAACTGGACCCGGTGTCGATGAACCGAGGTGGCCTCAATCCGGCTGAGGTCAGCGCCGTGATGGCTTCGCGGATACCACCGCCTTCGCCTTCGATCACTCGACTGGCATCTGGCATCCGGACGAACTTGCAGATGTCGTAGAGCACTGGGTTGACCGCGCTCTTCGCGCCGGGACGACCCAGGCGGCTTTCGGATCCTGGGAAGGGCTGGGAATTCCGGTTCAAGATCACCGGATTGAAGGAGACCACGATCGGGAAGCTTCTCGGCCAACTGATGAGCAACTTCCTCACCCCGGCCGGTAGACGTGGGACCGCGGCATGGCGGACATGATGGGCAAGCGCCATCGGTGGGCCTGGCGGTCACACTGACAGAACATTGGACCGAGTCGGTCTGGGACCGGGTGGGGCAGTTGCTGGAGGCGGGCGTGCCGGAGGTGCCGTATGAGCCAGCTGAGCCGAGGAGGGTGCGCCAGCGCCATCGGGTGACCTGGCTGAAGCCGGAGCAGGTGGCAGCGATGACGGCGGACTACGAGTCGGGCATGACCGTAGTGGCAGTGGCAAAGAAGTACGGCGTAGCCCCGGAGACAGCCAGCCGAAGGCTGAAGGCCAATGGGGTCACGATTCGGCCGCCGACGGTGAGCGCCATCCCAACCTCAGAGCTTGAGACGGCGCGGCGACTACGCGCTGAGGGCTGGACGTACACGAGGATTGCGGCCCGTTATGGCTGTAGCCGCGCAGGTGCCTTCAAGGCCCTGGAGCGCGCAGGCGCAGCCTGAAAGGCTGCATTCCGACGGCCTACTTAGGGCCTGGAGAAGCGCAATAGCCGCTCCCTAGTCGTCGGCTGGCTTGTTGAGCCATTGAGAAAACCTCGCAAACCAGCCCTGCCGCCTCGTGGAGCCGGTAGCCACATCGGCTTCGTTCCTAAAGCAGTTCAGGACCGGACCCGGAAAATGGAAGAACTGCGACCGGTCCGGAATCTCGGTCTCTGACCATTGATACCGGACCCCAATCGCACCAATATACGCGGCGAGAACGTACTCCTTGAAGCGGGTCCGGCCACCATCGGAAACGATGTAGTCCGGGCTGATATACAGTCCCTTGCCGTATTGCTTGCGCACTGAGTCTGTGGTAATCAACGCCATGTGCGCGTCGTGCATGTCGTTGTCACCATTCAGGAAGTCTCGGAGCGACTGCGGGATGGGCAGTCCACTTCTGGCCATACGGCACCCGAAGTGCTTGCCGTAGTATCTCGCGAGGTTGAGGGTGGCATCCTTCCAGGCTGGACCGTAGATATCAACAAACGATACGCCTGGTGCAATCCTAAGCCAGTAACTATCGACGTAACTCGAGAATATCTCATACGCCTCATCGAAGGGCTTGGAGCGGCCGTTGTTGCATGGCTCGCACATCGACTTGGGGAACTTTATGACCTTGTGGCGGTCCCTCGTGATGCCGCTCTTGCCGCGAATCTCCTTGACCACTGAGGTCCCGTCCGCTCCGTATATGAGTGTATTCCCTGGCATCATCAGGCGTGCGAGGTCGGTCCTCTTGAACTTGTGCTCACCGGTCGTGGCCGGACGCTGCTGGCACCACCAGCACACAGAGCCTTGCGGGACGAGCAGGTGCGCAAAGGCCTCTGGTTCGGGGTCTCGCATTTGAAGATCGGTGGCCACGGACCTATTCCACCATCTCAGACTGACAACCGCCACGTCATTTCGGACGTGAGGCGTTGACACTCCGCCCAGAGTGAGTCACAAAGCAAGCCTTGAGGTTCGCAGAAGCCACGTGCGGCGGCAAAGATCGGCAGATCGCGGCCCGTTGTGGCCGTAGCCGCGCTGGAGCTTTCAAGGCCTTGGAACGCGGCAAGGCCCCCTTGACGGCCCAAGTGCTGGACTGTTGCCCATCTGCCGGGTATGTGTCTGTGTCCCCGGCGCGTACCACGGGCCGGGGCGGAAGACGGGATTGGCTATGCCGACCGACGATGAACGGCCCATAGAGCCGTGCCCGCCCTGGTGCGTGGCGGACCACGACGAGCACCTCATGTCGGAGGACTTCTTGCATGAAGGTGCTCTGGTGACGGTCCCGGCCGTGGTCCGCCAACGTAACCGCCAGGACGGTCGGTCAGGTCAGCGCCAGTCGCTCGCCGTCACGCTCGATATCGTGCGCTACCGGTATCTGGGTGACGTCGAAGAATGGGTGTACATCGGGAGCGAGGGTGAACTCGGTCTGGATATCTCGGTGGAGAGTGCGCGGCGGCTGACGGAAGTGCTGAGGCGATTGGACGAGGAGTGGTAGCGAGGTCGGCCTTGCGCGCTCGTGGTCGGGGAAGGCCATCGCGCGCCGGTGCCTTCACAGGGCTACCACGGCCGCCCACACCACTGAAGCAGTTCGTTCGTGATCCGATCGAGTTCTATATCGACAGACGCCTCGACGTCGGTCAGATGCTCTGTGAAGCCCGACGCCAGAAGCAAATCGTCCAGCAACCGGCCAGTCAGCTGTACGGATGGCTTCACCCTCGGAATGTAATGTACGAGGGTGTTCCGGAGGCTTCTTGCTGGCCTGCCGGACGTCAAACGGGGCGCGTTCGAGTTTGCAATTGACCGTAGCCGGTGCGCGGATATCGGCGTGAGCGCGTAGTTCGGATCACGCTCTAGGCGCGAAAGGCTGTCGTATACCTGAAACAGAGCCAGGTATCGGATCTTGAAACGGGTGTAGCATTCGCCACTGGGATGACTGCACCCAAATCCATCTCTGGCCGTCCTCACTAGGGCAAGGTGAGCAGTCAGCATGGCATTTAGGTCGGAGGTGGTCGAGCCGTTGAAGCAAGCAGCATAGACCTTCTCGCTTCTTCGATCCCTTGCACGGTCTAGGCGTTTGTCCGCGAGTAGCCAGGCGTTGCAACTTGGCTGTGTGGTACCAGCCAGTTGACGAAACTCTCGACCGTAGACCCAGCCCATCTGGCGGGCGTAGATCCCGAGTCTGGGAAGGTCTTTCATTAGCTCATCCGGAGCACCCATAGAGAAGAACACCGTGTGAGTGGTGGTGAATAGTTGCCGGTCTAGCGCCCAAATTCCCAGATCTGACTCCAACCACCGGGCAATGGGTAGCCAAGTCTTATTCAGGAAGGCGTCACGATGAGCGGGGATCAACGTATCTCGCATGTGGGCCACTTGACCCTCGATATAGCGCTTCGTGTCCTCGAACAGCTTCACGGTATGGCGAGACTTCGCAAGCTGACGTTCGGCGTCTGCTGGCAGTAGCCGTGGGTTGTCGCCGAGCTCCACAAGCGCAGATCGAGCCTCATAGATAAATAGCGAATAGAATGGGGCAATCGACATCCCCGCTATGCTGGCCTTGTCTGGGTCTACTGAGCTGACAAATTGCGCATCCGCTTGGATAGCTTCGCGTGCTAGTCGCTCCTCCTCGGTCGAAACCACGATCCAATTGTCTCACGACATACCACAAGATCAGCAGGATTTTTGGCCTGATGCCGCAGGCTCGGGCCGCGTCAGGCACCGGTCGAATGCGCGGTGCGATCACGGGCGTCGTTGTCACCAAGAGGTCTGGCGCAGGAGCGATCGAGTAGTCGAGAGACGGCAGTGGCGGACCCCTTGAACCATCGGCTACTTATAAGTAGCATCGGCGCTCCGCTCGGATGGGGAACGAGGGAGGGCTATGGGCGCGATACGACTCATCGCTCTTGCCGACGAGCACATCCCTGCCGTCATCGCGGCTTGTGCGGATTGGGAGGAGCTGTCCCGTCACGGTCCTCCGTACTGGCGGCCGAGGAGTCCGGCTGAGCTGCGGCGGAAGGTGGCCGCGACTGCTGGTCCGACACTGGCCAGCGACTACACCTTCGTGATCAGCCGCGACGGCCGCTTGATCGGCGAATGCTCGCTGCACGCTATCGACTGGCGCAACCGGGTAGCGCAGGTCGGCGTCTGTATCTGGCGGCCAGAGGACCGTGGCGGCGGTGTTGGCCGGGCTGCGACTCGGCAGATCATCTCGTGGGCGGACAACCATCTGGACTTGGCACGACTCGAAGCCTGGGTGGTGCAGGACAATGAGCCGTCGCTGCGGCTGTTTGGCTCGTTGGGCTTCCTCCACGAGGGAACCTTGCGGGGACGCTACGTGTGGGACGGCGATCGGCGCGACATGCTTGTGTTGGGCCGGCTACGGCCGCACAAAGCGCAATCGGGCTACTGAGCAGTCAGACCAGTAGGTCTCGCGGATCGACGTCCAGCACGGCCGCAATGCGTTCCAGACTCTTCAAGGTCAAGTTCCGCTCGCCACGCTCTATCCCGCCCATGTAGGTGCGGTGGACGCCGAGGACGTCAGCGAAGGCTTCTTGGCTGAGGCCGCGTTCGTGACGGTAGGCGCGGAGGTTCCTCCCTACGGCCCTTTGGAGATCGCCTTCCGCCACGCCGTCGAGACTGGCTGGGTGCTACTTGAGAGTCTACAGACCTATAAGTAGCATACGAGCCAACTCGGACCGGATCAGAGGGAGCGGCATGAGCGGCGGCGACTAAGCGGCTTGGCTTTCTTATGCCTCAACATGAGCGAAGGGAGACGTCATGACCGGCGGCGGTGAGTAGTCCAGCAGACAGGGATCACGCTGCCTCGCGACGAGCCTCGTCTCGAGGCAGTTCGCTCTCCAGCGTCCAGGTGAATGCCGTGCCGGTTCGTGGGAGCAGCCAGCCGGGCAGGTCTACCGTGACCGTCCGGGCCGATACCTCTTCCGGTGTCCGTGACACCTGGACCGGGCGTGCGGTAGCCACCGTGTCGCTGACGCGCATGTCAACAATCGGTGTGGCCGTGTAGTCCATCGTCACAGACATATTTCGCGCGGGCTGCGGTAGCTCAACGAACAGTCGATGACCCCAAGTCTGCGTAACCACGCGGTAGACATGCTTCATCCGCAACGGTTCGCCGGTTCGCAGCAGCGCCTCATCGATGACGGCTGAGTACGTTTGCCCAGACTTGCGCGACCTGCGGCGGATCGGCTGCGGTTTGCCCTCCACGGAGAAGGAGAGCAGTTCGAAGGCTTCACGGCTCGATGGATCGACGCCCTTGCGCGGAGTCATGAACCACGGTGTCTCGGCGAAGCCTTCCTCACGCAGCTCGTTGAACTCGTCACGATCTGATACGCACGCAAAGCGTCGGACAGCGCGGCTTGGGATCGTGGTGTATTCCCATTGCACAACTAAGTCAAACAGAGGAGTACCGAAGGTACTCCTCTCTACTATAGTAGAGAGCCGCAGATCGACTTCGACGTCATACCAGCGTTCTTCCGCCTTGATCGTTTGGTCGCGGATATCCGCGTAGATCTCTGCCGCGAATTGATCGTCGCCGAGACGGAGCGACAGTGCGTTGGTGGCGATGTCATCGAGAAGTTCGGGGTTGGCCACGCGCTTGAGGTCATCTTTGTTGACGGCGAAGCCCTTGAGCACCGCGTCGGTGAAGTCTGGTGTCAGTTCCTTGAGGACGGCGCGGGTGCGTTCGGTGTCGGCAGCTTCTTTGTCGCGGCCGGTGAAGAAGTCCACGGCGATACCGATGGCACCGGTAACGAGGAGGACGTCGGAGAGAGCTTGAAGGACTGCGACGAGAAGGTGCGAGGTGCCTGATATCCCTGCCAACCAGTCCGCGAATAGTGACAGACCGAGGCCAAGGAGAACCAGCGCTCCGCCGACGATGATGAGCTTGAGGTGATAGATGCGTTGGAGGAGGGTGGAGCGGTCTTGCATATACACTAAATGCAATTATATCGCAGGCTTAGTGGATTGCGAACGAAAGTTTGCTAGACACGGAGATAAATGCCTCTCGCTGCATCTGAAGGAAATTAGCCGCCTACCATCCCACTGCATCATTTCCCCCGCGTGCTGGCTGGCAGTCACACGACGTCGCTGCCTACTCCCACTTCAATCACAGTGGATTCGAAGCCGTTGGAGAATAATCCATCGGTGGCCTGCGATAGTCTCGCGTGAACCTCAAGCGAGGTGGATCAAATTCCACGGCAGAAGGACAAATCCAGCCCTCGGCGAACAGCTGGCACATAGAATCCAAATCAGTAGCTGACACGTCTTGGCTCAGTGTTTGGTACGTTTCCGCATTCGAGCGCCTCATCGATGCCGTCCGACGAAGATCTTTTACCAGCACCATACGCGTGAGATCGTAGTGACGTATTATTTGGTGTCCCGCGTACCCAAGTCCAAGGTAGAGAGACAGGCTCGGATAGTTCCGAGGGTCAACCGTAGCAACACAAAAGTCTATTTGCTTACCAAGGAAAGTCGTTGCTGTTTCTAGACGGATAGCGAGTTCGCGAGAGATGCCTTGGCGTTGATAGCGACGATCAACCATTGTCCAGGAACTCTCCGCAACCCGATAATTCCCGTTGCTCAGCCCTGCTACAGCACCTACTAGGTGATCGTTAGCCGAAAATCGGATGCTCTGAAGTCCAACGATCTGACCATTCGCCGCTATCCCGTATACGAGCCCGTGCTCAGGGCGTAGAAGCAGAGGAAGATCCGAATCCAGGTCGGAGACAATAAAGTACGACGGATCCGGAAGATCTCGGTGCATTCGCGTTACCGATGCACGAATCAGCGGAAAATCGGTCTCTTCGAACATGCAAATAGAGTACAAATTGAAGGTGCTGACGAACCTCATGTGTCAGGACCACGACGATTGCATGTATTGCTTCGCCGATGGACTACCGATTTCCATCAAGTATGACTTCAGCGGTTTCCCGAGAGACAAATAGCGCAACCACTGAACACGTATCTGTGAGATCCGTATGTCGTCGAAGTCAATCTCCCCACCTAGAGAGTTGGAAGACAGGAGGTTGTCAAAGCAGACGCCCCGTATTAGTCGAAGGTGGCCAGCCGTAAATGCTCCCGCAAAAAACCCTTTGCCAAACAGGCGCACGTGGTCATCAACGATTTCCTCTTTGGGTAGCGCAACGGATGTAGTATGCGGGAACCTAGTATTATCAGAGCAGTACAGCGACAAGCGTCGAATGAGTTCCCGCCCGTCGTCCTCGAGCGGTTCCTTCGCAAGTGCCGCTACCATTTTCTTGTCGAACGCCCAAAGCCTCCTCGTGGTGATTCCTTGGGCATCTAGCTCTGCTAGCCGGTCAAACCATCGACGCTCCTGCAAACTGCTATCGTCCCACTCGTCATCTAGCACGAAACTGAGGGCCCAAATCTCTCCCGCGTATGTGCCGGAAGCCTTCTCCGTGCTGCTCTTGTCGTCTTCAATGGCAGTGGCAAGTTCAGATAGTGCTCCATAGTAGTCCATGATATCCAGGGCTCCGGAACGCTTATCATCTATGCAATTACTGAGGCGTCGAAGGAAGTTATCGAGCGTGCTTTGGTACTGATTCCGAACGTCTTCGGCTTGCCTAGATATCTTCCCGTATGTCTCGCCGAAATTTGTAATACTCTCCATCTCAGAAATCGAATGAGTCAACTGTGCTTTAACGTCGCTTACTTCTTTGGAGAGACCCTTTACTTCCTCTGACTGTGCGTCGAAAAATCGACTGATTGTGAACTGTAGAGACGCGACGAGTGCCACGATATTCGCTGATAGCAATGCGAAGCGACCGGGGACGCTGGAAAGGTCTGCGTCGAGGTTCAAGCCAATAACGACTAGAACGGTCGAGAGAATAATCTGAAACAGAACAGCGACAAGAGCCACCTTATCTTTCGGAGTCTGGCGAGACCAGAAACCGTCGGGTTTGCTCGAGTTGGTGTTGCTCATTTCACCTCGATTTCAGTCGCTGGGCAGCGCTCCTAGACGGATATTAAAGCCCGCCACCTTTAGTGACGGTCAACTGCGCGGTCGGAAGCGGCTCTTCGCATCAGCGGCCAACGCTGCAATTGAGTCAATTGAAGCCTTAACAGGCTCCCCGTTCAATTCTAGAGATTCCAGCATGTACGGCAGGTAGCTGCTCGAAATGCCGCCGTCGAGTGGAAGAATAGTGCCATTATGGAATTTGCTATTGATAAGGTAAAGAGCGGCTTTTGCCGCATCTTCTGCTTGTCCAATTTCGAGCGACGGGGTCAGAGCATTCGCTAAAGCGATAATTCCGCCGGATGCCGCGTCGGCGCTCGGCGGGATCCAGCCAGGGGCGAGGCCATTGACGTGGATTCCGCGGGAAGGTCCGAGTACGTTCGCAAGCGACTTAGTGAGGTTATCTATTGCGGCTTTACTGGCGTTGTAGGAAATTGTAGCGAAGCCGCCTTCTTTTCCTGCGCTGCTCGTTACATTGATTATAGATCCCCCAGCTCGGATCCGCGTCGCTAGACCAAAACAGAGTGCGGCGACAGAAGAAACGCTTGTTTGCAGCACCCTGTTGAATTCATCGTAGCTAAAATCGAACCCTTCATTCCGCAGCTGATCCCCCGACAAGGCGAGGACTGTCGTGCAATTTACTAACACGTCATAGTCTCGAATTGACGCTCGACGAACTAGATCGTCGATGCCATCGCCTGAAGAGAAGTCAGCCGACTCGTAGATAATATCTGAGTGCTTTGGATCCGAACTTTCGAACGCATTGCGCGCGTCGCTGCCAGCCTCGAAGTCACCCTCTGTAGCAGCCACAACCGAATACCCGGAGTGAAGCAGCGCGCTCGCAATTGCTCGCGCCAGAGAATTGCTGCCCATTCCGGTGAGTAGCGCAAACTTTTCCATAGTGCCATCCTATCATAGAATTTGGATCCTTGACGTTTGTTGGGGTTTTTCCAACTTGTTTTGATCGGAGCTGGCTACTGAATTTTCCCAGAAGATCCGGCGGTCTGAAACTGTCTTCAGGTTCTGGCCCATACGGGAGCCGACGCGGGACTTCGCAGGTCAATGAGGTAGGACGGCGACTCGATATATCAGGCGGTGCACAGTTTCGTCCTGGATCGGAGAGGCCGTATGAATTGTTGACCTATTGTCGCATATAAGTAGATCGTTTGGTCGCCATTGGTGTCTGTATAAGAAGTTATCTGAGGTAGCATGCGCAAAAAAGGCAGCTGCGTCATCGTTGGACACGCCCTCCAGGTTCGTCAACAGCTCGGGCGCGAGGAGGAGAGCGGGATGGCCAGTCACTGGGTGACGCTCTGCCAGGCGGCGGGAAACCGGAGGCAGCCCGGGGCTTGGTCCCAGCCGCGTAGGGTCCTGCTCGTTGAGTAGAATATCTAGACGATCGTTGGAGTATGTAGCCACGGCATTCTGGGCGGTCTTCTGCGCGGAAGAGGAAAGAGCCGCGAATGCCGAACGTGTGTCGGCGTACAACGTGTCACCGCCTGTCGGCGGCACGACTACTCCGTATAGCAAGGATACTAGTGCTGGTGTTGGCGTGTGGGCGTAGTCGTAGTGCCACTCGGTTTTGCCGTTTACTTGCATGGCATTGGTAGAGCTGGAGTCCCGTGAGTTGCCAACAAGGGCGATGGAAGGGTATCCGGTCAGTGCGTGACGAATATCCGTGCAGGGTGCTGGAGTGCCGAAAGCCTCCGCTACGGCCAAGATTTGATCTGGTTCGAGATGTTGATCTCGGACGACCAGGAGGAGACGCTGCCATAAGAGACTGCGAATATCATTAAGAAGGGTTTCGTTGAGTTGGTCCCCGAGGTCTACCCCTGTAATCTCCGTGGCGAAGTTCTCTGTTAGTGACCGACTGGCGAAGCCGCTGCTCATGATTGCTCCTGGCTTGTTCGGGCCAGGACCTGCTGGACTGTCTCGATTGCGGCGGAGAAGTACATAGGATCCCGCGCCAACGCTATGCGGATACTGCTTTGACCCCGGGCTAGGTCGGCCCAGTAGAGCTTTGTTGCATCGATAACGCCCACCTGTTGTCGAGAAAGCTCTTTCTGTACCTCGCTACTCGTCGTGCCGCTAGGGAGGCGCATCAGTTGCACGTTTATGTTCTGGCCGCCTTCGGGCTTTGCGCCAACTTCTTTGAGGTGGGAGACGAGGCGTTTGCGATTTGATTCGATTGTGCCGAAATAGGCGCTGCGCGCATCGCAATCTTGTGCCTTAAAGAATCGCGTGATGAGCAGCAATGAGAACTTCGAGACCTCAAGCAGGAAGTCTGAATGTATCGAATTTACTTCACCGAAAAGGCTTTCGTTGCAATTAAGCAACCCCAACTTTACGTCGAGCAGTGGGAATATCTTCCCGGTATCCTCGACGAGGAGATAGTCGACGCCCTCGGCGTTGAGAACTTTGTAGAAATCGTACGATTCCTGACTATAGTATCGGTAGCAGCAGTCAATGACTATCAAAGTGTTCGTGCTTCGACATGCACGAACTAGGTTTGAGAAGTGGTCCTGGCTTAACTGGAACCCTGTTGGGTTGTTAGGGAGTGTGAGTATGATCGCATCAAAGGGTCGAGATTCAAGTAAGGATTCTGGATCGAGGAGTTCCGATTCCTCGATTGGTTTAACATCGAGTCCGTGGCGATGCGCAATGTAGGACAGTGTGTCGAAGGTCGGGTGAATGAGCCCTACGGACCCCTTGGCTGTCCGAGTTTGGCGGATATAGGTGATGGCGATTTCTAGCCCGATGGTAGCTGAGTAGCATAGAAGTGTCCGATTTGCCTCGGACAGTGCATGTTCCTGACCTAGGCTGCATTGAACTGTGGATACGAAGTCCCGCTTAAGTTGCGCATAGGGTGTGTCTCTTGCGGTGTGGAATATATCGGGGAGCTGATCAATTATAGCTAATTGGCACTCGTCCATCGATACATAGTTCTGGGCATCTGCGAGGTTGTAGTTAAGGGTGAGCGAACGACGCTCAGTCAACGTGATCTTCGGGACCTGGTTGAACGTTCTCGCCTGCATGGCGGGAGAGTATCAGGTGCCTGCGGCGGCGATCGAGCGGGTCAGCATTGCCGTGGATATCGGTCCGCAGGCCCGCCCGCGCCGTATGTGAACGGTACGAGAGGATCCTCTTTGAACAAGGCTGTTCCGGTCAGCGACACGAGCCAAACTGATCCCGCCGCCAGTACAGGGGCGGCAGCTCGCTAGGAACTGCCGAGGCGCTGTCGGTTTCAGCATTGGATACGCGAGGCTCGGCGCGCAACGTTAGTCCATGAGCTAAGCGTGGCAACCATCAGGGAGTAGCAGATTTTCCAGATTCCGCTGCGATCCCGACGGTGTCTGCGAGCCTCGCCTGGTCGTGCTGATCCATGCCCGTTGAACCGATATCACGGCGGGTCATCCTGCTCGCCACCGTTGCCGGGCCGCACCGTCACCGCACACGCTGCCCCCAGCGTCTCCACAGTCACCATCCCGGCATCGATGTCCCCGGTCAGGACGACGGTGAACTTCGGCCACGTTTCCCCACGCCAATGGAGTCGGATGGTGGTCTCCTGGAGGATCTCAAGGACCTCTGGGGACGCGAACTCTTCCTCGATCCACGGCGAATCGGTCGTGGATGTCCGGGTCCAGGCCGGTTCCAGTGGGCTAGGTGCGTCCTGGTCAACGGGCCAGAGACTCGTCACTGGCGGGCGCATATCGACGTGGCGTTGGCAGCGCAACTGGATGCTGAGTCCGACGGAGGACGGTGGGACACCAACCACAATCACGGTGGCTTCTGGCACTGTCTGGGTGGTCCAGTGGGTGGCGATCAGGCGAGCGAGTTGTGCCAACCCGCGGTCGCTGTAGCGACGAGCTTGGCGCTGGTCGAGGTAGTGTTTGGCCCCGAACTCCTCCAGCCTGGCCAGGTGGGTGTTCGCATCGGTGGCGAGCGCGAGTGAATGGCAGGCCGCTTCAATCGCCATCACATCGTCGTCGGCCTCGATGATCTCCAGCACCTTGTGCATGAGTTCGACGTGAGCGACCTCAGGATCGCCGTTTCCGAGCAGATCGGCCATCACCGGACACAGCGCCATGGATTGCGGTGACAGGCCGCCCGGACGGCGTCGTGCTGCCAGAAGCTCGCGGTGGATAGCGGCCTCTGAATCACGGCGACTGGGCTCGTCATCCGCGCGGCTTGTCATGGTGGCGAGGGTAGCGAGCGTGTCTTTCCGGACAAGCGCTGAGCCAGATGACCCTCGCACCCTCTCTCGCCCTGGATGTCACTTTCGTGTCACGACAGCCGGGTGTCGCTGCCGGAAGCCTGGGAACTGGGCCACTAAGAAGCCGCCGATCACCGAGATCGGGCTGGTGGCTCAGTGAGGAGCAAGCAATGGCCAACATCGAACGCTACGGCGGCGGGATGTCCTCCCGTGACGCCCGTGCCTTGGACCGGTCGCTGAGTGCGGTCCGCGTGGGCACCGTTACGGACCTGGCCGTCATCGACAGTGCCGGACGCAAGTGGGAAGAGATCATGGAGATCAATGACCAGCTGACGCAGCAGGCCATGGTCTCTACCGTGCGGGTGGCACAAGCTGAAGCAGCCGGTGCGCAGATCGCACCCCATGCGGTACGACGGCTCAGCTATCTGGCTGACCAGCACGCCATGAACACGGCGGACATCATCGACCGGGCACAGCGTGACCTGGGACGGCTGGCATGACCACCGGGTGCATTGTGGCACTGGTGTGTATCGGCTTGGCGGTGCTTATCGGGATCGGGATCGGGATCGCCCTAGTGGCGTGTCTGGTCCGTGACTACCGCGAACGGCAGGACCGCATCGCCCGGCAGCAGATCGTGGCGACAGCCGAGCAAGAACTCCGCGACGCCACCCGGGCGACCATGCAGGCGATGCGGGAGGCTGTGCGGGATCGGCTGCGGGGGTGAGCCGTGAGTCTTGGTGGCTGGTTTTGGGTGTGCGCATCGTGCTTCTCTGCCGTCTGGCAAAGAATCTGTTGCACATTCCACAATGCCAGAGTTGTCACCAGCAGGTGGGACTGAGGCGACGGCAGCTATCTGGGCGGTTGTTTTCCGCTTACGTCGCGTCGCCTGTCGTATCGCACACCATATCTCTTGTATTTATGCAAGTTTGAGCGTTTAGTACGAACTGAACCCCGTTGGGGGCGCCCGCCGCGAAAGACTGACCGTTCTCTGGTCTGCGGCGGATCCGGGATGAAATCGCAGAGCAATCTACGCGTGAGGACGCGCACTACTAATGCGTCCTGACGGCTGGTTTCGTCATGCCCAATTTAGGCCGGGGAGGAAGGAGACCATTCATGAAACAAGCAGAGAGTAAGGAACGTAAGGCAGCAGCGTCAGGAGGCGCTGTGCGGAAGTATCGGACGGTGCTGGCAGACCCGCCGTGGGATGTGCTGCAACGCGGGCACTTCGGTGCCGAGATGCACTACAACCTGATGTCCCTCGAGCAGATCGCCGCTATGCCGGTTGCTGACTTGGTCGAAGACGATGCGCACCTGTGGCTGTGGGTCACGAACGCGACCCTGCGTCACGGCTACGACATCGTGGAGGCCTGGGGATTCACGGTCAGAAGCCCGCTGACTTGGGTGAAGTTCCGGCTGGGCCTGGGGGTGTACCTGCGTAACTCGACCGAGCACGTGCTGTTCGCGACCAGGGGCAAAGCACCGGTGCAGTTCCGGTCCCAGCCGACCTGGCTACATGCTCCCGTGCAGGATCATTCGCATAAGCCCGAAGAACAATATGCCGTCATCGAGCGGGTGTCGCCGGGGCCGTATCTGGAGCTGTTTGCACGGAGGCGGCAGCCGGGTTGGGACGCCTGGGGCAATGAGATCGACTCGGATATCCGGATTCCGGGGTATCCGGTGCCAAGTGACCGGACGCAGCGTCGTCGCGAGGGCAAAAGCCATGAGTGAGCGGCGCTTCGATCCAGTGGGCTGGTTTGTCTCGACCTGTTTCGCCGTCCTGTCCGGCGCAGTCGCCCTGACCGTGGCCGTACATCTGGTGAGCGCGGTCTGGGTATGGCTGCTCGTCGGGGTGGCGGCAGTCGTGACGGTCGGCCTGGGTGTCCAGTTGGTCGTGTGGTGGCACCGGAGGCGGCCATGGTGACCGGCCCGAACTCGGGCATGAACCCTGACGACTTGGCCGAGTACTACGACGAGTTGGTGGAGCGTTGGCCAGCGCAGCGGCCATCGCGCCGTCGAGCCAAACGAGCGTCTCGGAGGACGCAGGAGCGGCAGATCGTGGTGCGGGCCGAGCAGCGCGATACACCAGACGGTGCGCATGTCTCGCGCGCATTGTTGGCAGCGCAGCGTGAGTTGGCTCGGCTCCAGGCCGAGAGTGAGGCCCGAGCCGCCGCCGATGCCCCCAATAGTCCAGATGGTTCAGATAGTCGGGAGGAACCGTAATGACCCAGGTCGCGGCGAGCAGGATGGTGTTCGCGCGGGTATATCCGCCCCGGCCACTCGATCCGGTAGCGCTGGAGACGGTGCTGCTCCGGTTGGCGTCCGACCCGACGCAGACGCTCGTCGCGCTGGAGGCCCGCTCGACGGCCGAGGCGGGCGTCAGTGCGGTCAGCTACTGGCTGGGTGCGGAGCCGGAGCATCTGCGGTGGCTTCGTCGCACGCTGCATGACCTATTACCTGGGTTGGTGGTCGACCCCGCGCCCGTAGAGGCACGGCGTCCAGTCACCACGGCGGCGAGGATCAAGGTGCGGCCACCCAGCCTGGCGCTGGCGGTCGAGCGGCCGGTGGCGGTCTCGACAGCGCTGTTGTCGGCGCTGAACCAGCAGCTGCTGTCTGGTGAGGAGCTGGTTGTCCAGATTGTGCTGGGTCCACGACGGAGTCCACGGCATCAGCGGGGAAAGCTGGCGGACCCACATCAGCCGTGGTGGCAGATCGCCACCCAAGGCATCGCCGACGCGCCCAACCCGGTGGTTCGGCAACACCAGCAGCGGCTGGGACAGGCAGGAATGGCGACCTGTATCCGGTTCGGTTTGAAGAGTGAGGACGGTGAGCGGCGCGGACGTCTGCTCACCGGGCTGCTGGGCGGTATCTCCACGGCCAAGGCACCAGGCACCTTCATCTCGCTGGGTCGTGACGCGGCCCGGCAGCTTGACGAGGCCCGACCACCCTGGCGATGGGAGTTTGCCCCGTCGGCAAGTGAACTGGTCGGGCTACTGGCCTGGCCGCTGGGCGACGGCGAACTTCCCGGCCTGCCGCCACTGCACCCGAGGCTGCTCCCGGCTCCAGTGGCTGTGGGCGAGTCGAGTGAGCCGGACCGGGTGGTCGGAGTCAGTACCGTGCCGGGCGATCCGAAGTCGATCCGGCTGTCGGCGACTGACGGGCTGTTCCACCTGATCGCTACCGGTCCGACCGGTAGCGGCAAGAGCACCGCCCTGCTGCATCTCATCCGCGCTGACGTCCATGCCGGACGGGCTGTGGTGGTGATCGACCCCAAGCGGCAACTGGTGGACGACATCGTGGCCCGAGCGGTGCCAGCGGAACGGATTGATCAGGTGGTCATCCTGGATCCGGCAGATCCGCAGTCGCCGGGGTTCAACCCGCTCGACATCGGCGATCGAGACCCGGACGTGGTGGTCGATGGGCTGCTGGCCGTGTTCGCGGCCGCGTTCAGCGAGGGGTGGGGGCCGCGCACCCAAGACATCACCCACGCTGGACTGGCGACCCTGGCCAGAGTCGGCGTTCATCGGCAGCAGCGAGGTGGCGAGCCATTCACTCTGCTGGATCTGCCGAGGCTGTTCACCGACGCCGCTTTCCGCCGCTCGGTCATCGGGCACCTTGCGGACGACCCGGCACTCGGGTCCTTCTGGGCCTGGTACGACAGCCTGTCACCACAAGCGCAGGCCGCTGCACTGGCTGCGCCGGCGAACAAATGGCGTCAGTACCTGATGCGGCCCAGCGTCCGCCGCGTCCTCGGGCAGCCGCAGCCGCGCTTCCGGTTGCGTGACGTCTTCCGCCGTCAGCAGGTGCTGCTGGTCCCGCTTAACGAAGGCCTCATCGGACCGATCACGGCGCAGCTGCTGGGCGGTCTAATCGTGGCCGAAACGTGGGCCGCGACGCTGGAGCGAGCCAAGGAGCAGGAGCCGACCAAACGCCCGGCCTCGGTGTGGGTGGACGAGGTGCAGAACTACCTACACTTGCCGACGTCGCTGGATGACGCGCTCAATGCCTCTCGGTCGATGGGCGTCGGCTGGAACTTGGCTCACCAATTCCGAGCGCAGCTACCACCCGCGATGGCGGCGGCCGTGGACTCCAACGCCCGTACCAAGCTGGTCTTTCGTCCGAACGACCCCAAGGACGCCACTGCCTATGCGCGGATGGCACCCGAGCTGGAGCCGCTGGACTTCCTGAGCCTTGGCCGGTACGAGGCGTACGCCACTGTGGTGACAAGCGCCGCGCAGCAGCCGTGGTGTTCGCTGCGGACCCTGCCACCACCCGAACTCAGCGGACTGGCCGAGCGCATCCGTCATACCTCGAAGGAACGCTCCGGTCCGGAGCCGGCCGCTGCCGAGCCAGCCACCGAGATCGAGCACGGTGCGCCACTACAGCTGGCTCCAGTCGAGACGCCGGTCGGGCGCAAGCGTCGAGGGGCACGGTCGTGAACATCTGGCGTGTTCAGCTGATCAATATCCGAGAGATGACACAGAAGCAGTTGTTGAAGCAGCGACGCATCGCCCGACGCTTCAAGTCCCTGACGATCCCCCATATCCCCAGGTCACGTCCCGTCTCCAGCCCCTTCCGGGATGGGACTGACCCCGCTCTGCGGGGTCTGACTGGAGGCTCGGCATGAACCGCCAGCGTGCAACCAGCCTGGCCGAGCAGCTGAGCGAACGGGACCACGCCCTGCTCCTCGACCTGGAACGATTCCGGCTGCTCAGCACCAAACACCTCCAGCGACTGCGTTTCACCGACCATGCCAGTGAGCTGGCAGCCGCTCGAGCGAGCGCTCGTGCCTTGCTGCGGCTGGAAGCTCTCGGAGTCGTGACGGCGCTCGATCGGCGCATCGGGGGTGTGCGGAAAGGATCGGCCAGCTACATCTGGCAACTCACGGCCACTGGCGAACGGTACTTGCGCGCCAGCCGGGGCGAAGCTCGACGCCGCCGCTTCCTCGAACCCGGTGCTGTGTTCGTCAACCACACGCTGGCCGTCAATGACGTCGCGGTTGGTTTGTTGGAGGCGGACCGTCGCCACGCAGGCTTCACCGTGGAGCAGCTCCAGACCGAGCCGCACAACTGGCGGCGCTACCTCGGCCCTGCCGGGGAGGTGAAGTGGCTGAAGCCCGACCTGCACGTCATCTCGGTGGTCGGTGGTCAAGACGGCTACGAGGAGCATGCCTTCCTGGAGATCGACCTCGGCACCGAGCACCTGCCACGGATCCAGGCCAAGTGCCGCATCTACGCCGCCTACGCCCGCACCGGGGCCTACCAGGCCCACTACGGCCTGTTTCCGGCCGTGGTCTGGCTCAGCCCCGACCCAGCTCGCCGGGCCGCCCTGTCGGCCGCTGTGGCCGCGACGACCGGGCTGGATGGCCTGCCGGGCGGCGTCTTCCGGGTGGCCGGTCCCGAGGACTACCTGCGGGCGGCGACTGGTGTGACGAGCCCGAACTGACGCCATTTATACGTCACCCCGATCCGTCCTAGCCCGCCCTGGTCCACCCCTATTCGGGCCGCTATTTCCGCAGGTCAGCGGGCTATTGCGTCGCCAATTGGGACTGGACTTTTCGGGCGAAGTGAGCGTCACTGTGACAGGGGCCGGGAGGCCACGGAAGGCCATCCGGCCAGACATCAACTAACTGAAAGGAGGCATCTGCCTTATGGAACAACAACACCCAATGAGCGAGCCGTCTGAGGCTCGACAGAGCAACGAATACGAAGCAGGGCAAGGAGAGCGCCAGAACCTGAAGACGCTCGCCGTCCGCCTGGACGAGGGCATCCACGCGCAGCTGCGGCTCATCGCGCAGCTCAGCGGCCACAGCCTCACCGAAGAAATCCGGCTGGCGATCGACGCACGGATCCAAGCCGCTCAAGTCGATCCCGCCCTGGTAGCCCGTGCCCATGAAGCACGGCGCCAGATCGAGCAGGAGGCCGCTGTTCGCACCGCCGCTCTGGCGGGATTCATCGGGAAACCGGCCGTCGCGACCGTGGTCAACCACGATCAAGAAGCCGGCACGACTGCTGGCGCACCCGGCAGCAGGCAGCGACGTAGCAAGACGAGCAACGCGTAGAGAAGGAGGATCATGATGTCTGAGAAGACAACCAGGCCGACGCCAGTCGCAGGCGATGCAGCTGAGTCCGAATCAGCTGCAGTCAAAGCCCTCATCTACCTCCGTGTCTCCACGGCCCGTCAGGCCACCAAGAATGGTGAAGCTGAGGGCTACTCGATCCCGGCTCAGCGGGAGGCCTGCCAACGCAAGGCGCGTGAGCTGGGTGCCGTGGTGGTCGAGGAGTTCGTTGATGCTGGCGCGTCCGCCCGTTCGGCCGACCGCAAACGCCTGCAAGCCATGCTGGAGCGGGTGCGTCAGGGCGACATCTCGTATGTCATCGTGCATAAGCTCGACCGGCTGGCTCGGTCGCGGATCGATGACGCCGAGATCGCCACCATCTTCCATCTGGCCGGGACCACGCTGGTCTCGGTCAGTGAGCAGGTGGATGACAGCCCTTCCGGGTCGCTGCTGCACGGCATCATGGCCGCGATCGCGGAGCACTACTCCAAGAACCTTGGCTTCGAGGCAAAGAAGGGCATGGCCGAGAAGGTCCGGCGTGGTGGCACCAACGGCGTCGCGCCGCTCGGCTACTTGAACATCACGCAGAAGATCGAGGGCATCGAGGTTCGGACGGTCATCTTGGACCCGGAACGGGCTGACCATGTCCGGTGGGCGTTCGAGCAGTACGCCACCGGCGAATGGTCCATCTCGGGACTTCGTGACGCGCTGGAGGAGCGGGGCTTCAGGTCGCGGACGACTCGCAAGATTGTGGGTGGGCCGATCAATGGCGGGCAGCTCCATCGGCTGCTGACCAATCCGTACTACAAGGGCAAGATTCTGTACAAAGGGGCGCTCTATGACGGCAACCATGAGGCGCTGGTCGATGAGGTCACGTGGCAGCAGGTGCAGGACGTTCTGGCTGACCGTCGCATTGCCGGGGACCGGTCATGGCGGCACAGTCACTATCTCAAGGGGGCGCTGCGCTGTGGTCGTTGTGAGGGCCGGCTGGGTTATGGCATCGCCAAGGGTCACGGCGGGAGCTATGACTACTTCTTCTGTCTGGGTCGGCACACCGGACGCACCAGCTGTGATCTGCCGTACCTGAACGTCGTGGATGTTGAGGATGCGATCACCAGGCAGTGGGCCAGTGTCAGGTTCAGCGATGACCAGGTGGCCGACTTCAGCCAACGCGCCCGTGATGATCTCCATCGCTCGGCAGAGTCCGGCAGTCGGCTGATCGCCGACCAGAAACGCCGTCTGGCAGACCTGGAACGGCAGCAGAAGAAGCTGCTCGACGCCTACATGGCCGACGCGCTGCCGGTGGATCTGCTCCGGGAGCGCCAAGGCCGAGTGAATGCCGAGATCGCTGATGCGAAGCGGCTGATCCTCAACGCGCAGACCGCGAGTTCTGAGGTATCCAGCAGGTTAGAACAGGTCATCGAGCTGTTGCGGCACGCCGTGCGGCTCTACGCCACTTGCGGACCTGAGGCCCGCGCCTTCCTCAACAATGCTGTCTTTGACGGTTTCTGGCTCGACCAAGGTGCTGAGCCGAGCAGCGGGGCCGTCGTGGCTGACGCGCCGCTGACGCCCGTGGTTGGGGCTGTGATCCCGGCAGCGGCCAGCGGCACAGAGCGAGGGGAAGGGCTGCGCGGACAGGCCCACACGGCCCGTAGCGCGGCCGAGGCCGCCTCCGCAGGGGCCGGACATAGCAAAACCCTCGCCACGCTTACGCGTGCCGAGGGTTCCAACGTGACTCAGTTGGCGGAGGATGCGGGATTCGAACCCGCGAGGGCGTGAACCCAACCCGCTTTCCAAGCGAGCGCCATAGGCCTCTAGGCGAATCCTCCGCGCGGAACCTTACAGGGCCGGACGACGTCGTGCGAAACCGAAAGGCTTCCCGGACACCTCGGCGTCCGGTCGGGCGACCCGGAGCACGATCAGCGCGGCTATCGCGGCGGCCAGTTCGCCGGCCGACAGCCCGATCCAGACGCCGGTGAGGCCGAGGGTGCTGAAGGCCAGCAGCAGGGGGATCTTCAGCAGCAGCAGGGTGCCGACCGAGATCAGGTACGAGGGTGCCGGCCGGCCGAGTGATTGGCAATAGGCCGAGACCAGGGGAGCGATGCCGGCGACCGCGAAACCGATCGCGATGATCCGCAGCGCCTGCCGCGCGGTGGCGGCGACGGTCTCGTCGTCGCCGACGAAGGCGCTCACCAGTGGTCCGGCGAGCAGTACGACCAGCAACGTGACCAGCACGCCGTACCCCAGCGTCGCGCCGACGGAGAGATCGCGAGCGCGCAGCACCCGCGTACGCAGTCCGCGGCCCGCGTTGAAACCGACGACCGGCTGCAACCCCTGGCTGATGCCGAGCTGCGGCATCAGCACGAAGGTCTGAATCCGGGCGCAGATCGCAAACGCGGCCAGGGCGACCGCACCGGAGTCCCAGGACAGCCGGGTATTGACCAGCACCGCCAGCAACGTCGCACCGAAGCCGGCCAGAAACGACGGGGCACCCACTCCGACCAATTCCACGACGGTCGGCCAATGAGGCCTCAGATCCGCGAGCGTGATCCGGTACGGACGCTGCCGTTGACCGAAGAAGAACCAGAGCGCCATGCCGGCCGACACAGCCTGCCCGCCGACCGTGCCGAGCGCAGCACCGCGTACCCCCATGCCGAAACCGAAGATCAGCAGCGGATCCAAGGTGATCTGCACCAGCACCGGGACCACCCACAGCAGGGTGGAGAACCGCATCCGTCCCTCGGCCCGGACCAGGGAGGAGAAACCGGTGGCGAAGATCGCACCGGCCAGGATGATCACCGCATAGTCGCGGGCCATACCGCGGAGCTCCTCGGTCGCGCCGAGCACCGTCAGCAGCGGTTCGAGGGCCAGCAGACCGCTGACGGTGGTCACGACCGCGACCGCCCAGAACATGACGAAGGCGTTGCCCGCCGCCCGGGCGGCACGAGCAGGATCTCCGGCGCCGAGACTTCGGGAGACCAGCGAGGCGCCGCCGACTCCGACGGTGGTCGCCACAGCACCCAGGATCAACAGCAACGGGGCGACCAGGTTCACCGCGCCCAGCGCGGTCGGACCGACCCCGCGCGCCACGAACCAGGCGTTGGTCAGCGCATAGATGCCGTAGACGCCCACCGACAAGGTCGTCAGCGAGCAGGTGTGCCACAGCAGCCGACCGATCGGCAGTTCACCCAGCGCGGTGGCGCTGTCGATCGAGGGTGTGCGCTTGTCCGGGGCGTTGCCCCTTGGCGAGGAACTCAGTGAGACCGCCCGAAGAGCACCATCAATTCCTGCATCCGCTCCCGCGCCCAGTCGTACTGCACGGTGTCGGTGTGCCCGCGGTAGTCCGTCTCGATGATCATGATCAAGATCAGGTAGAGCGAGTAGAGCCGGCGACGGGTGACCTCGTTCTCGTTGAACTCGCCCCACCCATAGCCGCGTACGTAAGCGGCTGGGTCGCCGAAGACCGGCAGATCCAGCCCGGTGAACCCGGCCTCCATCAACGGGTCGCCGTAGAAGGCACGCTCATGGTCGATGATGCAGACGATCTTGCCGTCGCGGATCATCACATTGCTCGTCCACAGATCCCATTCGACGAACCTGGGCTCGGTCACCGCATCCAGGCTCGGCTCAGCCTCGGTTATCAGCTCCCGGACGATGTCGTAGCCGACGCCCAGGTCGACCGAGCGGCGCTCGCCGTCGGCCAGGACGTCGTCGATCATCCGCCGGAACGCTGCACGCCAGGTCGGGTCCGCAGGTCCGGCCAGCCGACCGAACCACGGCCCGACGATGGAGTTGAGCTTCCGGTTCAGCGCGCCCAGCGACTCGTTGTACGCGATCCGCTCGTCCTCGGGCAGGGTCGCCTCGACGATGCCGAGGTTGTCCCCGTCGATGTAGGGCATGAAGAAGTAGTCGGCGTCGCACAGCTCATGGCTCTGGTCGGCGTAGTCGACGTGCGGCACCGGAACATCGGTCTGCTCCTCGATCATCCGCAGTGAGGCGAGTTCGATCCCCATCGCGCCATGCTCGTAGGTCATCACTTCGACGTGCGGCGGCGGCGCGATCTTCAGCACCACCTGGCGTCCGCTGCGCAGCCGGATCTGGTACGCGACGTTGAACCAGCCGTGTCCCAGCTCGCCGACCCAGTCGTCGCTGTCGTCGATCACCTCGTCGGAGCCGTACGCGCGGGCCACCATGGCCCGCAATGTGTCCAACGACTGGCGGTTCTTCGTGATGCTTTCCATGGTGAGCCTGATCGTAGGGGACCGGTCCGGGACGCGCGCGTGAGCGCGGTCATGTCCATCGGTCTGTACACTGGTCGCCGGGTCCCCCGCGTGGCGATATCTCGCCCAATCCCCCCAGGGCCGGAAGGCAGCAAGGGTAAGTGAGCTCTTTCGGGTGCGCGGGGGACTTCTGCATCTTCCGGTGCCCGGTCACTCCAGGGGAGCCCGGTCCAGGTCCCCTTTGCGGCGCGCTACTCGGTTACGGGCTCTGGCCGAAGGTGCGCTGCAATAGCCGGGGCATCCAACGGGTGGTTGCTCAAGACTGCGACCACCTCGACCGGACCAACACCGGCCGCATCCAGGATCTTCACCAGGACGGCATGCCGCTCGGCATCGAGTGGCTCGGAGAAGTGGGTGGCACGGTATCCCTCCGGCCACGGCAGCAGATGGCAACAGACCAGCTCACCCACTTCGACATCCCGGCGAGGGATGAACTGGTGCTCGACCTGTGCCTCGGTCCCGGTGCGCACGTCTCGGAGGGTGATGGTCTTGCCGGGCTCGATCGCGGTGACCTCGTACCCCGACCTCGAGGTCTGCAGCACCGTCTTGCCAGCGCCAGCTCGTCGGTCGGCAACACACTGCTCCGGGTCTCGACGTAGGCCGCGAGCGCGCCCCCTTCGAACAGTGCCACGTCGTAGACCAGGCCGTCATCGTTCGCCTGGTCGGGAACTCTCGATCCGGGTACGGCCACTGCGCACGACAGGCTGGGCGATCTCGCGAAGGCCGAGCAGCTGCTGCCGGTTCGATGCCCGTCTCGGCCAGACTGTCTCGGCCTCATCGATGGAGATCTGGTAGCGCTCTGCCATCCCGGCCACGTCCAGCCGACGAACCCACCCGTCCCGGTTGAAACCTGCATCGGCGACCAACTGACCGTGCCGCGAGACCTCCTACGAGGTGAGGAGCTCGCTGATCGGCGGGGCCGGCCGCGAAAAGGCACCGGGCACATCGGCCATCAGCTCTATGAGCAGCTCGTCGATCTCGACCGGCTCACCACTGGCGGTGTAGTTGCGGGCATAGTATTGCGCGGCCTCGGGCGGATCGGCGACCGCGTCTGCGACTGTTACGACCAAGCCCGCGGCCGAGTAGGACACAGTTACCAAGTCGCCGGCCCGGACACCGAGTGAGCCGAGCGTGCCGGCGGGCAGGACCAGCGATCCCAACTCGTCCACCGCGTTGGTCTCGACCTGCCGCCCCGTGATGTCGTCCGGATCCTCCGGATAGACGACGGAGACGGCACTGCCGTCGACGGTGCCGGCGTAACCCGGATAGCTCGCGAGCAGATGGATCGGCAGCAGGTCCGGTTCGGCCGGCAGCAGGTCGTGCTCGATCTCGAGTTCGGTCACACGGTGTGTGAAGACCCGATCGGACACCAGCGTCGGTAGATAGATGCAGCGATCATCGAACAGCAGCCGCGCGGGAAGCGTGTCGTCCTCCATCACGCACGTCACCGCATCAACGGGATCGTCGCGGAAGTGCTCGCCGAGATCTGCATCGCTGTCGCTCAGCCGATCCACGATCTCGTCCACGGTAAGACTGCCTGCTTCGCGCAGGAGGACCTCCATCGCAGTCCGCAGGTCCGTCCAACTCGCGCGCCTCTCCAGCCGGCCGCGCTGGCCGATGTCGGAGTCGGCTTCGGAGTCCTGCGGATTCACGTCGATATCGGACACCAGGCCAGCGCACGGCCGGGCACTGACTACAGCCTCACCCGCAGGATCTTGTCGTCCCTCGACCCCGGGTCGATCCGACCGTCGGTGTTGGACGTGGTGATCCACAGCGAACCGTCCGGCGCCGCGACGGCATTGCGGATCCGGCCGTGATCATCGGCGAAGTACGCCTTGGGTTTGCCGGCCTTGGTCCCATCGAGCGGGACCGCGAACAGGCATCTGCCCTGGAGCGCACCGACGAAGGCGGTCGAGCGGGTGATCGCCAGTCCGGCCGGCGAACACGTGCTGGTGGGTTCCCAGGTCGCCGCAGGGTCTGTGAAATCGTTGTCGCCGGATTTCCCCTCGACCTTCGGCCAGCCGTAGTTGTCGCCCTTGCGGATCAGGTTGAGTTCATCGGCCTCCTTCTCCCCGAACTCGGTGGCCCACAACCGGCCGTCGGCATCGAAGGCGAGTCCCTCGATGTTGCGATGGCCGTACGACCAGGTGCGATTGTCGTACGGGTTGCCGGGTGCGGCACGGCCGTCGGGCCGGATCCGCAGGATCTTGCCGGCGAGTGAGTCGCGATCTTGAGCCAGGGAGGACTGCTCGGCATCGCCGGTCGAGACCAGCAGCATGCCGTCCGCATCGAACATCAGCCGGCCGCCATGGTGGTGGGTGCTGGTCGGGATGCCGGTCAGCACCGCTTTGGGTTTGCCGACCTTGCCGTTGGCGAGGCTGACCCGGGCGACGCGGTTGTCGGAGGACGTCGTGTAGTAGACGAACAACGTGTCCTCGTCGCCGGGCGCGGTGGCGATACCGAGCAGACCGCCCTCGCCGATACCGGTCGGCGGGACCACGCCGGAGACGGTGCCGAGCGTGGTCTTCTTGCCCTTGGGCGTCACCTTGATGATCTTGGCGCTGTTGCGCTCCGACACCAGGGCGTCACCGTTGGCGAGGAAGATCAGACCCCAGGGGACGTCGAAGTTCTCGGCAATCGTGTCGGCGAGCTTCGGTTTCGGCGTACTGGTCTCGGACGGTGTCGGAGTCGGCGAACTGGCCGGCGCGCTGGCAGTCGGGCTCGAGGTGGTCTCCGGCGAAGCCGAGGTGGCCGAGGGACTCGTCGAACTCGTCGGGGTCGTGGTCTCGTCGGCCGCGCAGCCGACCAGAGCGCCGAGCCCGAGCCCGGCGGAGGCGTACAGGAACTGTCGTCTGGTCACCACCTCTCCGATTGTCCACCCCGTCGCGAGCGGCCGCGCCGCGGAGTGCGGCTCTGTCTGGACTGACGAACGAGCGAACGCGCCTCTTGTTCGCTCGTGAGGAGGGAAGGCAGAGTCTGAGCACGTAGCTGGCGCACCGAGTGACGACAACACTGTCGGTGGTGGGGCATAGGGTGCGTTGCGTGGGTGAGGGGATGACGTGGTCGGAGACGGCGGAGGGCGCCGGCAGTTGGGACGCGCCCGAGGACGACGGCTTGCCGGACCTGCCTGAGTTCAGCCAGGAGGAGGCCCTGTTCGAGGGAGCCGACGAGTTCGAGGGAGCCGACGAGGCGGCTTCCCCCGGTGGCGAGTCACGGCCTGCTGCTGCCCACGCGGTCGAACCTTCTGCGCCGCCGCTGGCGCTCTATCGGCGCTATCGACCCGACACGTTCGCTCAGGTCATCGGGCAGGAGCACGTCACCGAGCCGCTGCAGCGGGCGCTGGCCAACAACCGGGTCAATCATGCCTATCTCTTCTCCGGGCCTCGTGGCTGCGGCAAGACCACCTCGGCCCGGATCCTCGCCCGGGCATTGAACTGTGAGCAGGGGCCGCGGCCCGAGCCGTGTGGGGAGTGCCGCTCCTGCCGAGACCTGGCGCGCGGCGGACCGGGCAGCATCGACGTGATCGAGATCGACGCGGCCAGTCACGGCGGCGTCGACGATGCCCGTGATCTGCGAGAGCGTGCGTTCTTCGCCCCGGTTGCGAGCCGCTACAAGATCTACATCGTCGACGAGGCGCACATGGTGACGACGCAGGGCTTCAACGCCTTGCTGAAGCTGGTCGAGGAGCCGCCGCCGCATGTGAAGTTCGTCTTCGCGACCACGGAGCCGGACAAGGTGATCGGCACCATTCGCTCGCGTACCCACCATTACCCGTTCCGGCTCGTGCCCCCGAAGGTGCTCGGCGACTATCTGGCGCAGTTGTGTGAGGCCGAGGGGATCGCGGTCGAACCGGCGGTGCTGCCGTTGGTGGTCCGGGCCGGCGCGGGATCGGTACGCGACTCGTTGTCGGTGCTCGACCAGCTCCTGGGCGGTGCCGACCAACACGGAGTCGGCTATCGACAGGCGGCCGCGTTGCTCGGCTACACCCCCGACTCGCTGCTGGACGAGTTCGTGGACGCCTTCGCCGCCGGCGACGCGGGGGGCGTGTTCGCCTGCGTCGACAAGGTGATCGAGGTCGGGCAGGACCCCAAGCGGTTCGCCGAGGACCTGCTGCGGCGGCTGCGCGATCTGGTGATCGTGGCCGCGGTGCCGGACGCGTTGACCTCCGGGCTGGTCGACGTGGCCGCTGATCAGGCCGAACGGCTCACCTCACAGGCTGCCGGTCTGGGTGCCGGTGAGCTGACCCGGGCCGCCGAGGTCATGGCCAAGGGCTTGACGGACATGCGCGGTACGACGGCGCCACGGTTGCACCTGGAGCTGATGTGCGCGCGGGTGCTGCTGCCCGGAGCCGACGTGGACGACCGTGGCATTCATGCTCGTCTCGATCGGCTCGAGAAGCGGCTCGGGATGACCGGGGCAGGTGGCGACGGGCCGCCACCGGCTGCCCCGGGACCGGCTGCCCCGGGACCGGTTGGTCGCGGGCCGGCGGAGCGCACCTCGGCCGAGCCGACGGACACCTCTGGACCAGCTCTGGCTCGCGCGGCGGTGCG
>JASGEZ010000095.1:0-22931 GCA_047605905.1 Microlunatus sp. | reverse complement strand
GACCGCCGGCCTGCAGGCCGAGGACGGTCAGGTACGGCGGCAGCGCGGCCGGCAATGCGTGCGCCACCAGCAGCCGCCGCGGGCTGACCCCGGCCGCCCGGGCCGTGGTCAGATACGGCGCGCCCAGCTCGGTCCGCAGGCTCTCGGCCAGGAATCTGGTCAACCCGGCCGAGGCCGGCAGGGCCAGGCAGACGGCGGGCAGGATCAAGTACTGCACCGCGATGTCCGGGTCGGCGAGGAACCCGTTCGGCGGTACGCCACCGGTCGGCAGGATCGGCAGCAGCAGCCCGAATACCAGCACCAGGATCACGCCGGTGACGAAGGTCGGGAGGGCGAGCGCCACCGTGTTGAAGCCGGTCAGCACCGCGTCGAGGGTCCGCGACGGCACGCCGACCCAGAGCAGTGCGGTCAGCACGCTGCCGACGACCGCGAGCAGCAGTGCGGCGCCGGTGAGCCAGAGCGTGTTGGCCAGCCCGGCGCTGACCAGGTCGGCGATCTGGCCGCCGATCAGATAGGACCGACCCAGGTCGAAGGTCAGCACGTGCCCGATCCAGGTGAGGTACTGACCGATCAACGGCTGGTCGAGACCCAGCTCGTGGTTGATCGCCGCGATGGTCTCCGGGGAGGCGTCCGGCCCGGCCAGTGTGCTGGCCGGGTCACCGGGCACCAGCCGGAGCAGCGCGAAGATCAGCACCGAGGCCACGAACAGGACCGCGATCGCCGACGGCAGCCGACGGAGGAGGTAGCGGACCATGATCAGCTCGCCAGCCAGGCATCGGTGAGCAGCAATTCGGACCGCTTGGTGTAGCCGGTGCCCTGCAGCTTCGAGCTGGTCGCCCACTGCTCCCAGTAGATCGCGATCTCGGCCAGGAAACTGGCGTCCAGCAGCTGCTGCGACACCTTCCGATAGGCGGCCACTGCCTCCTCCGACGACCCGTCGGCCACCGTCCAGGCGCTGTCGGCAGCCTTCGTGTAGGCGTCCGCGGAGTAGTGCGAGGCGTTCTTGTGGGCATTGAACGGGTACGCGCTCACGGTCAGCGTGGACGGTGTGTACTGCGCCCACGAGTGGGTCGCGATCCACAAACCCTTGAACTGGGCACCGATCAGCTGCTTGACGAACTGTGCCCCGTCGACCGGGTCCAGCTCGATCGGAATGCCGATCTCACCCAGGTTCGCCTGCACGATGGCCGCCAGCGCCTCCTGGATCGGGGTCGGGTTGTAGGTCAGCGGCAGTGTCGGGATGGTGCCGACCTCGGCGATCAGCTGCTTGGCCTTGGCCACATCGCGGGTGTAGGTGCTGTTGGCCTTCTCGTCGAAGGCCGAGGAGTACTTCGGCCACGGCAGACTGGCGGTGTAGCCCGATCCCCGCAGCACCTCGCTGACCACCCGATCCTTGTCGAGCGCGTACGCGATCGCCTGCCGCACCCGGACGTCGTCCAACGGCTTCACTTCCACGTTGGAGCCGACGTAGAGCTGCTTCTCCGCACCCTCCAGCCGGATCTGGGTGAAGTCGTCCGACGCGGTCAGGTTCTCCACGTCGAGGCTGCTCAACCCGTTGGCGTAGGAGATCTGGCCCGACTTCAACGCCGACAGCAGCGCCTTGGCATCGGTGATCACCTTGACCTCGACCGCATCGGCGTACGGTCGCTCCGGGACCCAGTAGCTGTCGTTGCGGACGAAGCTGATCGAGCTGCCGGGCTTCCAGCCGGTCACCTTGAACGGCCCGGTGCCGACGAACTCCGCCCCGGTCCGTAGCTTGTCGATGCTCTCGGAGTCCAGGATCGGGACGGTGTCGAGCAGGTCGAAGATGTTGCCCAGCGGGTGGGCGAATCCCAGCGTGATCCGGTGCTCGTCCGAGGTGTCGAACGAGGTGATCGCCGCCGCCGTGCTGCGCAGCTGCGCGGTCCACAGCGGGTCGGCGTAGGTCTTGATCGAGAATTCCACGTCCTTGCTGGTGAACGGCCGGCCGGAGTGGAATGTCACGTCCTCGCGCAGGTCGAGGGTGAGCGACGTGCCGTCCTTCGCCAGTTGCCAGGACTTCGCCAGACTCGGGGTCGGCTCCACCTTGTCATTCGGATAGCGGATCAAGAAGTCGTACGCCAGCCCGATGATCGTGGTGATCCCGGTGTTGGAGTTGGTCAAGAAGTTGCCCGGGATCGCGTCGGCGGAGATGCCGGCCTGGATCGTCCCGCCGCGCTGCGGAGTGCTGGTGTCGGTGGCGGAGTTCGCCTGGCTGACGGCGGACTCGCAGCCCGCGGCACCGAACAGCGTGGCGCCGACGCCGAGCGCCGCGAGGCCCTGCAGCAGGGTGCGACGACTGATCGGCAAAGAACGGGTCGAGCGTGGGGTCGACATGAATCGGCCTTTCGATTGAGAAGTCCTGGCGACTGGGTTGTCTGTCGGGCGAGTCAGCTGAGCGAGCTGAAGTGCGAGGCGTCGCCCTTGCGAGGTGTGGAGTGGACACCATCGACGCTGAGCGGCACATCGCCGGCCAGCGTGATGCGGTGCAGGACCCGCTTCTGGTCGCCGTAGTCGGCCACCCCGTAGTGCTGGGTGGCCCGGTTGTCCCAGATCGCCAGGTCACCGGGCGACCAGTTCCAACGAACCGTGTTCTCCAGCCGGGTGACGTGCCGTTGGATGAGATGGAAGATGTCGGTCGAGTCGTAGGTGTTCAGGCCGACCAGACGCTTGATGAAGTGTCCGGCCAGCAGGACCCGCTCCCCCGTCTCCGGATGCAGCCGGACGAGCGGATGCTCGGTCTCGAACACCTGGGACGCGAACTCGTCGCGATAGGCATGCTCCTGCACGTCGATGCCGCCGATCCGCTTCTCGTCCCGCTCGGCCACGTAGTCGTACAGGTTGGTGTGTACCGCCCAGAGCCGGTCGACCAACGCCTTGAGCGCCGGCGAGAGCCGTTCGTACGCGGTCGCGGTGTTGGCCCAGGTGGTGGTGCCGCCGTAAGCGGGCAGCTCCACCGCGCGGAGCACGCTGATGGCCGGGACCCGGTCGACGAAGGTGACGTCGGAGTGCCAGCTGTTGGCCTTGCCGTGGTCGGAGTTGATCGGCAGCACGGCGTGCTCGTTGCCCCGAACTGTCGGATGAGGCGCCGTCGGCTGACCGAGCAGGCTGGCGAACTCGTACTGTCCGGCATCGTCGAGATGGTCCTGGCCGGAGAAGAAGATCACCTTGTGCTTCAGCAGGGCACGGCGGATCTCCGACACGGTCCGGGCGTCGAGATCGCCGCCGAGAAGCACGCCGCCGATCCGGGCACCGATCGATTCGGTGACCTTCTGCACGGTGATCGTGGCGTAGTCGTCGCTGCCGAGGTCGAGCCCGGCGGCAGTAGCGGGGCGGTCCTGGATGAGGGTCATGGCATGGTCCTTTCGAGACAACTTGAGGGATGACGAGCTGAAGAAGCCGCGGGAGAAGATGCAGCCAGAGGGCTCCGAAGATGTGGTCGCGTAGCTCGGGACACGACCCAGCCCGTGCGACGACGCAGCGAGGCGCTAGTCAGTTCAGCGACAGCTGCGACGACAGCGGCACCCACCGGACCGACACATTCGGTCGGCGTGCACGCTGTAATTCATAGTGACACACTAGGCAATATCGGGAATTGGCACAACCCCGTCCACCTGACGAGATGACGTGACCGCGAGGCTCCCGCCGCGGCCGGTCATCCGATCCGGCAGTCAGGGACCGGTGCGGCTAGTGTCAACTCATGACTCGCAGCGTCTACCTCGCCTCGCCCGAGGGTCTTACCGGCAAGTCTGCGATCGCGATCGGACTGCTCGACCTACTCACCCGCGAGGTCGGATCGGTCGGCGTCTTCCGGCCGTTGGTCCACGACGGACTCGACATGCTCGCCGATCTGCTGGTCAACCAGCCAGGCATCAGCCAGAGCTACGAGGACGCGATCGGCGTCACGTACGAGACCGCGCGCAGCGATCCGGACGAGGCCATGCACACGATCGTGGAGAAGTTCGGCCGCCTCACCGATCGGTTCGATGTGCTGCTGGTGCTGGGATCGGACTACACCGACGTCTCCACCGGCACCGAACTCACCCTCAACGCACGGATCGCGGCCAATCTCGGCTCACCCGTCGTCCTGGTCGTCCATGGCCGCAACCGCACCCCGGATGACGTCCTGGCAACGGTCGACGTGGCCTTGGCCGAGCTCCGGCAACACCACGCCCACCCGGTCGCCGTGATCGCCAACCGCACGTCCCCGGAGACACTCGACGCGACCCGGGCGGCCCTGGCGGAACACTGCGAGCTCGTCACCGCAGCGCTGCCCGAGTCGCCCCTGCTGTCGGCCCCCACCATCCGGGCACAGGGTGAGGCCGTGAACGCAACCCTGGTGCTGGGCAGCGATGCCTGGCTGGACCGGGAGTCGGGCGGGCTGATCGTGGCCGCGATGAGCCTGCCGAATGTGCTCAAACGACTCGGACCCGACGACACGGTGATCGCTCCCGGGGACCGCGGCGAGTTGCTCCCCGGTTTGCTGATGGCTCACCAGTCGGGGACGTTTCCCACCCTCGCCGGTCTCGTGCTGACCGGCGGCTATCCGATCGACGAGCAGATCAAACGGCTGCTCGACGGCATCCCGCACAATCTGCCGGTCCTGTCCACCGAACTGGGCACCTATACGACCGCCACCGCCCTTTCGACCGTACGCGGCCCGATCACCAAGACCTCCACTCGGAAGCTGGAGACGGCCCGCCGGCTCTTCGCCGAGAACATCGACGCCGAGGCGTTGTTGAAGGCCATCGACGTGTCCGCGTCCGAGGTCCGTACGCCGCTGATGTTCGAGTACCAGCTGATGGAGCGAGCCCGGGCCGCCAACAAGCACATCGTGCTGCCGGAGAGCACCGACGACCGGATCCTCGAGGCCGCCTCGATCCTGCTGCGCCGCGGGGTCGCCCAACTCACCCTGCTGGGGGAGGAGAAGAGCGTCCGGCACCGCGCCTCCCTGCTGGGATTCGACATCACCGACGCGGCGATCATCTGGCCGCACGATCCCGAACTGGTCGAGCGGTTTGCCGCCGCGTACGCGCAGGCCCGGGCGCACAAGGGCATGACGATCGAGCGGGCGCGAGAGATCGTCACCGACGTCTCCTATTTCGGCACCATGATGGTGCATCTCGGACTGGCTGACGGGATGGTCTCCGGCGCCGTCAACACCACCGCGCACACCATCCGGCCCGCGCTGGAGTTCGTGAAGACCAAGCCCGGTGTGAGCACCGTGTCGAGCGTGTTCTTGATGTGTCTGACGGACCGGGTGCTCGTCTACGGCGACTGCGCGGTCGTCCCGGATCCGACCGCCGAGCAGCTGGCCGACATCGCCGTGTCCTCGGCGGAGACCGCGACCCAGTTCGGGGTCGAGCCTCGGGTCGCGATGCTGTCGTACTCCACCGGCAGCTCCGGCTCCGGCGCCGACGTGGAGAAGGTCCGGGCCGCCACCGCCCTGGTCGCCGAGCGCCGGCCCGAGCTGCCGTTGGAAGGGCCGATCCAGTACGACGCGGCGGTCGACCCCGAAGTCGCCCGGACCAAACTGCCGAACTCCGAGGTGGCCGGCCGGGCCACGGTGTTCATCTTCCCGGACCTCAACACCGGCAACAACACCTACAAGGCCGTGCAACGCAGCGCGCACGCCATCGCCGTCGGGCCGGTGTTGCAGGGTCTTCGGCGCCCCGTCAACGACCTGTCTCGAGGAGCACTGGTGGAGGACATCGTGAACACCGTGGCCATCACGGCCGTGCAAGCCGCGGGCATCGAGTCAGCTGGAGGAGCCGCATGAGCACCGCCGACGATCGACCCACAGTGCTGGTGATCAACTCCGGCTCCTCGTCGCTGAAGTACCAACTGCTGGTGCCCGACACCGGCGACGTACTCGCCTCCGGTCTGATCGAACAGATCGGCGAGGCTTCCGGCCGGATCAACCACACCACCGGCGGCGAGAAGCACGTGGTGGAGGCCCGGATCGACGACCACGGGGTCGCATTGGCCGCGTTGCAGGACCAGTTCGGCGCCCACGGACCCAACCTGGACGAGATCACCATCACCGCGATCGGGCATCGGGTGGTGCACGGCGGTCCGGATTTCACCGACCCGGTGATCATCGATGACGCGGTGCTGGCCGAGATCGATGCGCTGTGTTCCCTTGCCCCATTGCACAATCCGGCCGCGGTGGCAGGCATCCGGGCTGCCCGCGAGCGCTTCCACGTACCGCATGTCGCCGTCTTCGACACCGCCTTCTTCGCCAACCTGCCCGAAGCAGCCGGCACGTACGCGATCCCGACCGAGCTGGCCGCCCGGCACAAGATCAAGAAATACGGCTTCCACGGCACCTCCCACGAGTACGTGTCCCGGCAGGTCGCCACCGAACTCGAGGTGCCGGTCGCCGATCTCAACGTGATCGTCTTCCATCTCGGCAACGGTGCCTCGGTCTCGGCGGTGAAGGGGGGCCGCGCGGTCGAGACGTCCATGGGCCTGACGCCCTTGCAGGGGTTGGTGATGGGCACCCGGAGCGGCGACATCGACGCCAGCATCTACATGTTCCTGCACAATGTCGCCGACCTGTCGATCGCGGAGATCGACACCCTGCTCAACAAGCAGTCCGGTCTGAAGGGACTGTGCGGCGACAACGACTTCCGGACCATCGTCGAGCGCATCCGGCGCGGTGACGAGGCGGCCAACCGGGCATTCGACGTCTATGTCCACCGGCTTCGGCTCTATCTCGGCGCGTACGCCTTCACCCTCGGCCGGCTCGACGCGGTGGCTTTCACCGCCGGGGTCGGCGAGAACAACCCGCTGCTGCGGTCCGCCGCGACGAGCGGGTTGGAGCATTTTGGCCTGCACCTGGACGAGGACCGCAATGCCGCATCGTCCACGCAGGCCCGGGTCATCTCCACCGACGATTCGCCGGTGAAGATCCTGGTCGTACCGACCAACGAGGAACTGGCGATCGCGCGGCAGGTCGCAGAACTCGTCGGATGACCTGGACAGAAGCCGCTAAGCCCGCTCCACCTCGTCGGCGATCGTCCGGCCGATCTCCAGCGACGCGGTAGCGGCCGGCGAGGGGGCGTTCAGCACGTGCACCTGCCGGGGCGCTCGGAGATAGGCGAAGTCGTCGACCATCGAACCGTCCCGGCGGAGGGCCTGGGCGCGTACCCCCGCGGGCGCCGGCTCCAAGCTGTCGTCCGGCAGACTCGGCACCAGCTCGCGCAGACTGGCCAGGAACCGCTTGTGGGACAACGACCTGGCGACCTCGCCGATGCCGGTACGCCAGAACCGCCGGCCCAGCCGCCACAACCCCGGCCAACGGAGATAGTCCGCCACGTCCTTCGGCTTCACCGTCTGCCAGGAATAGCCCTCCCGGGCCAGTGCCAGCACCGCGTTCGGCCCGGCGTGCACCCCGCCGTTGATCATCTTCGTCAGGTGCACACCCAGGAACGGCAAGGTCGGGTCGGGCACCGGGTAGATCAGGCCCCGCACCAGGTTCTCGTACGCCGGCTTCAACTCGAAGTACTCACCTCGGAACGGCACGATCCGTACGTCGGGGTCCAGTCCCGCCAGCCGCGCCAGCCGATCCGACTGGAGCCCGGCGCAGTTCACGAACCGGTCGGCCGAGTGCTCGCCATCGGTGGCTTCCACCGTGACGCGGTCCGCACGGCTGTCGATGCCTACGACCTCGGTGCCGGTGAGCAGCTGACCACCGCCTTCGGTGATCAGCGACGCCAAGGTCCGGCACACGCCGACGTAGTCCACGATGCCCGTCGACTCGACCCGAAGTGCCGCGACGCAGGAAACGTACGGCTCGAACTGCTTCGCCTCACCGGGCGTCACCCGACGGACCGGTACGCCGTTGGCCCGACCACGTTCGTGGAGCTTCTCCAGTGCCGGGAACTGCTCGGGCTTGGTGGCCACCACGAGCTTGCCGCAGATCTCGACCGGTATGCCGTGCTCGACCGCGAAGTCACGCATCGATTCGGCACCAGCTGTGCCGAGCTGGGCCTTGAGGCTTCCCGGCGTGTAGTAGAGCCCGGAGTGGATCACTCCCGAGTTGCGCCCCGTCTGATGCCGTGCGATCTCCGGCTCCTTCTCCAGCACAGTCACGGCATGCCCCCGGCGGGTCAGCTCGTACGCGGTCGCCAGACCCACGATGCCCGCTCCTGCTACGACGACCTCGGCCACGTCCCACTCCCTGCTGCCCACTCGAATTGCTTGTGAACATCAAACCGCACGCCGGGAGCGCACCCACCCTAGAGTGGTCAGCCATGACGACTGCGTTGATCACTGGTGGGACGTCAGGAATCGGGGCAGCGTTCGCCCGGGCGCTGGCCGCGCGAGGTGACGATCTCGTCCTGGTGGCCCGTGACCCGGAGCGGTTGGCGACGACGGCCGCGGCCTTGCACGACGAGTACGGTGTCTCGGTCGAGACGCTGACTGCCGACCTCGCCGAGCGCGATCAGGCCCTCCGAGTCGCCGACCGTCTGGAGTCCGCGGATCGACCCATCGACATGCTGGTCAGCAACGCCGGCTTCGGTGTCCGAGCCAAGCTCCTCGACACCGACACCACCCAACACGAGCAGTCCTTCGATGTGATGGTCCGCGCCGTGCTCATCCTCGGCGGCGCGGCCGGCCGCGCCATGAAGGCACGCGGCAACGGGACGATCATCAACGTGTCGAGCACGGCCGGGTACGTCACCATGGGCAGCTACTCCGCCACCAAGTCCTGGGTCACGGTCTACACCGAGAGTCTGGCCAACGAGCTGCGCGGCACCGGGGTCAGGGTCACGGTGCTGTGCCCGGGGTGGGTTCGCACCGAGTTCCACGAACGCGCCGACATCAGCTCGAGCAGGATTCCGTCCTACCTGTGGCTCGACGCCGACCGACTGGTGGCGGACTGCCTGGACGATGTCCGGCGCTCCAGGGTGATCTCGATTCCGTCCTTGCGCTACAAGGCTTTGATGCTCGCCGCCAGGCACGTTCCGCGCTCGGGCGTCCGCTGGCTCTCCGGAAAGCTGGCTTCCAGCCGCCACTGACCTCGAATACTGGACCAGCGCGCGCAACGCGATACGGTGGGGGCGTGTCGAGCCGCCGTCGTTATACCTCGCCGATCCATGCGGGTGCTCGGTTCGTCGCCCAGCGTGGACTGCTCAAGCCGCTCGTCTGGCGGCTCGCGACCGTCACGGTGCTCGGGCGGGAGAATCTCGCGGGGTTGAACGGGCCTTTCGTCATGGTGTCCAATCACAGTTCGCACCTCGATGCGCCGCTGCTGATGGGCTCCTTGCCACCCAAGTTGTCGCGTTACGTCGCCGCCGGAGCCGCCGCCGACTACTTCTTCGACGTCTGGTGGCGCAAGGGATTGACGGCGCTGTTCTTCAACGCGTTCCCGGTCGACCGGACCGGTCTGCGGGGGAAGAAAGGCATGGCCACGAGCTTGCTGGACGACGGCGTACCGCTGCTGCTGTTTCCCGAAGGGACCCGCTCCCGTACGGGTGAGATGGGCAACTTCAAGCCCGGCGCCGCGGCATTGTGCATCAGCCGCGACGTGCCCTGCCTGCCGGTCGGCATCGTCGGCGCCTCCGAGGCCATGCCCCGTGGGGCCAACTGGCCGCACAAGGGCCGGCCGCCGGTGTATGTGGTGTTCGGCGAGCCGATGCGGCCCGAGGACGGTGAGAAGGCCGCGGACTTCTCCGACCGGATCGCCAAGGAGGTTCGCAGCCTCGTCGACTACGGGATGGATTATCGGGAGCAGACCCAGCTGGGTGGACGTCCCCGGCCGATGCTGCCTCCGGACGCGGGAAGCGGGCTCGGATGACAGGCGACCACGACATCAAGCACATGAAGTGGTGGGGCTGGGGTGTTGACGGTGTCGCCTTCCACCACCACGACAAGCCCGGCTTCGCGCCGTTCGTCAAGCACGCGGTGCACCTCGACCTGGCGACCGCCGAAGCGGTGGTGCCGCCGGAGCTGGAATCACTGCCGGTGCCGGTGCCGAAGCTCACCGACGCCTTCGCCGCCCAGTTGGCCGAAGCAGTCGGCGCGGACCACGTACACACCGATACGTTGGACCGGATCGTCCACACCTACGGCAAGAGTCTGCGCGACCTGGTTCGGCTGCGGCGCGCGATCATTCCGCGGATTCCGGATGCGGTGCTCTATCCGGCCGGCGAGGACCAGGTCCGCGCGATCGTCGACCTCGCCGTTGCCGAGGATGCCGTGATCATCCCGTTCGGCGGCGGCACCAACATCTCCGGCAGCCTGGAGCCGCCGGCCGACGAGACGCGACCGGTGCTGTCGGTCGATCTCGGCCGGATGAACAAGGTGCTCGACATCGACGCCGAGTCCGGACTGGCCCGCATCCAGGCCGGCACCCTGGGTCCGGATCTGGAGCAGCAGCTCGGAGCCCGCGGCTGGACCATGGGCCACTTCCCCGACTCCTTCACCCACTCCACCGTCGGCGGCTGGGTCGCCACCCGATCCTCGGGCATGCAGTCGGACAAGTACGGCGACATCGCCGACATCACCCGTGGTCTGCGGCTGGTCGTGCCGGGCGATGTTCTGACCCTGCGGCCGTTGCCGAGCACCGCGACCGGACCGAGTGTCCGGGAGATGGTGCTGGGCAGCGAGGGCCGGCTGGGCATCATCACCGAGGTGACGGTGCAGGTGCACCGGCTGCCGGAGCAGCGCGTCATCCTCGGCTATCTCTTCCCTTCGTGGGAGGCCGGTCTGGCCGCGATGCAGGAGATCGCGGCCTCCGACGCCGCACCGATCGTGACCCGGGTCTCCGACTCCAACGAGACCAGCTTCTCCTTCGCCACCAGTAAGGCGAAACCAGGGCTGAACCTGTCCGGGAAGATTCAGAAGGGCATGTTCGCCGTGCTGGAGAAGCGCGGCTGGGACATGTCGAAGGTGTGCTTGTCGTTCATCGGCTACGAGGGCGCCAAGAAGCACGTCGCGTACGAGAAGAAGCTGGTCAAGACGATCGTCAGCCGGCACGGTGGCATCGTGGTGGGCACCGGCCCCGGCCGGCTGTATGACCAGAAGAAGTTCGACACCCCCTACATCCGCGACTTCCTGCTCGATCGCGGCGCCGCCGGCGACGTGTCGGAGACCGCCGCGCCCTGGTCGCGGCTGATGGAGGTGTACGACAACACCGTCGCCGCCGCCCAGCGGGCATACGACGAGATCGGCCGGCCGGGCTGGATCATGTGTCACCTGTCGCACAGCTATCACTCCGGCGCCTGCCTCTACTTCACCTTCGCCTTCGTGCACGGTGAGGAGGATCCGCTGGCCGAGTACGACGTAGTGAAGTCGGCCATCCAACAGAGCTTCGTCGACCACGGCGGCACGCTGTCGCACCACCATGCGGTCGGTACCGAGCATTCACGCTGGCTGGAGCAGGAGATCTCGGCACCGGGCGTGGCCATGATCGACGGCGTGTTGGGCGCCATCGACCCCGGCCGGAATCTGAATCCAGAGAAGATCACCGGTCACTGATCGGCCCGAAGTGACCTATGGCGTCCGGTAGTCGGCCACGACCGGAGAATGGTCACTCATCCGCTGCTCGTACGACGGCTCTCGGTCGGTCCCACCCGTGACCGCGGCGGCCGCCAACCGAGGTGTCGCCAAGTGGTAGTCGATGCGCCAGCCCGTGTCCTTGACGAAAGCCTGCCCGCGCCACGTCCACCACGTGTTCGGTCCCTGTTGATCGGGGTGCAGTCGCCGGACCACGTCGACCAGCGTCCGGGGTGTCAGCAGCTGGTCGAACCAGGCTCGCTCGTCGGGCAGGAAGCCGGGGTTTCGCTGATTGGCACGCCAGTTGGTCAGATCGAGCCGCGTGTGAGCGATGTTGAAGTCCCCCATCACCAGAAACTCACGACCCAGCCGGACGGCCTGTCGCCGAGCACGGGTCAGATAGCTGCCCAGCGACGCCAGGAATCGCATCTTGCGCCGGTGCTTTTCGGGGTCGGCGTCCGGTCCCACCCATGACGCACCCTTGGGCACATACAGCGAGCCGATGGTCAACGGTGGTCCGGTCGGCGGTTCCAGATCCACCTCCAGATAGCGCCCCTCCTGGTCGAAGGCACGACTGCCGAACCCCATCCGCACCGCGGACGGCTCCCAGCGCGACAGCACGCCGACCCCGTTGCGGCCGGCGAGCAGACCGGGGTGATAGACGAGCCGGTGCTCCGGCCAGGCACCGGTCGGCAACTCGTCCGGTGGGCAACGAACCTCCTGCACAGCCACGATGTCCGGCTCCCGTCGCGCCAGCCACTCGTCGAAGCCACGTCGCGTACAGGCCCGGATTCCGTTGACGTTGGCACTGGCGATCCGCAAGGTCGAACTCACGGCGGTCACGTTAGTGCTTCCCGAACCGGCCCGAATCCAGCTGCCGAGTCCACAAACGGGTCCCTCGTCCGAGAATCCCGGGCAGAATGGCCTGGGAATTCACCTAATGCGCACATAGCAACAGGCTCTCCGGTACCGTAAACCCTGCCGGGGGGGCTCTTCGACGCCCGGGGTAGGTCGTACGCATCTCACAACTGCTCGCGTTCCCCGCGCGGGTGGTCATCCCCTGTGCGGAAAACCTATCCCGGGTCCCGTCGTTGCGACAGCCCATACCCCAGCCCGAGAGTTCTGACTTCGCGGTGGCCATGTCCTACCGCGAAGTCAGGGTCTCGCAGGAGCATCCCACGGCAGTTTGTCGCGAGGGCTGCGACGGCATCCGGGACTGGCCGAGTGAGCCGATCCGCCACGTGGTGGCGACGACCTTGGGTAGGGTCATCGTGTGGTGGGGATCCGGGGACGCAAGCACACGGTCATCGGCGCAGCGACGCCCGACACTCTCGAGGAGACGGCGGCCGCGCCGACTGCTGAGTTACCTCGATTGAGCGTCCGGGCGATCACCGCTGAACAGCACCTCAGCTTCATCCGTACGCTGCCCTCGGCGAGCTTCCTGCAGACTCCGGCGTGGGGCCAGGTGAAGACCGAGTGGCGGCACGAGTCCCTGGGCTGGTTCGACGCCGCCGACAAGCTGGTCGGGGCCGGTCTGGTGCTCTACCGGCAGTTGCCGAAGGTGAAACGCTATCTGGCCTATCTGCCGGAGGGGCCGCTGATCGACTGGGCTGCCGACGACATCGGCGAATGGCTGGCTCCGATGACCGAGCATCTGAAGTCCTCCGGCGCCTTCGGCATCCGGATCGGCTGTCCGGTGGTCGCCCGGCGCTGGTATGCGCCCACGATCAAGGCATCGATCGCCGACGAGCGGATCGGCCGGCTCAGCCAGGCACTGCCGGATCACACCAATCACGACGCGACCCGGCTCCGCAACCGGCTCCGTGAACTCGGCTGGCGGCCACCGAGCGAGGACGAGGGGTTCGCCGCCGGTCAGCCTCGGTTCGTCTTCCAGCTGCCGCTGGCCGGCAAGACCGAGGCCGAGTTGCTGGCCGGCATGAACCAACTGTGGCGTCGCAACATCAAGAAGGCCGCCAAGCTGGGCGTAGAGGTCACCCGAGGCTCGGCGGCGGACCTGCCGGCGTTCCACCGGATCTATGTCGAGACCGCCGAGCGGGACGGCTTCAGCCCGCGTCCGCTGGCGTACTTCGAGCACATGTTCTCGGTCCTGAACGCCGAGGACCCCGACCGGATCCGGCTCTATCTGGCCCATCATGAGGGCGATCTGGTCGCCGCGACGACCTGGGTCCGGGTGGGCGGGCACGCCTGGTACACCTATGGCGCCAGCACCACGGCCAAGCGCGAGGTCCGCGGCTCCAATGCCACTCAGTGGCGGATGATCACCGATGCACTGGCCGAGAGAGCGACCGTCTACGACCTGCGCGGCATCACCGAGGGTCTCGAGTCCGACGACCCGCACCTGGGGCTGATCCAGTTCAAGGTCGGCACCGGCGGTGAGGCCGTGGAGTACGTCGGCGAATGGGACCTGCCGCTCAACCCGCTGATCTATGCCGCCTTCGACATGTACATGAGGCACCGGGGGTGAGCGGGGTTTCGCTCCGGCTCGACGTCGAGCGCTGGCGGAAGCACCTGGCGACGGTCGTCGGGGCCACGCCGGGAATCGTGCCGGTGGCCAAGGGCAATGGGTACGGCTTCGGTCTGGGGCGCTTGGCCGCGGAGTCGGCCAGGTTGGGCGTCGATACGGTCGCGGTCGGGCTGGCGTCGGAGGTGGCTGCGGTCCGCGCCGAGTTCGCCGGCGACATCGTGGTGATGACGCCCTGGCGACCCGGCGATCAGCTGGCTCGTGAGCTGCTGAACGATCCGCGCGTGATCACCACGGTGTCCCGGGTCGAGGATCTGGCGGCCATCACCGCGCTTACCTCTGGCGCCGGTAGTGACTATCGGCCCAAGGTGATCATCGAGATCCTGACCTCGATGCAACGCCACGGCATCCGGCCCGAGCAGCTGTCCGGGGTGGCAGACCAGCTGGATCGAGTCGAGTTCCAGGGCTGGATGATCCACCTGCCGTTGCTGCAAGAGGGTCGCGACGCCGAGGCCGAGCGGCTGTCCCGGGCAGCACTGGCCGTTGCCCCCGGCACCTTGTGGATCTCGCACCTGCCCGCGACCCAAGCAGCGACGCTCGCTCTGGACCTTGGTGGGGTGCCCATGCGGCTCCGGGTGGGCACTCAGTTGTGGCTGGGCGATCCCGGTGCCTACTCACCGGTGGCGACGGTGCTGGATGTGCATCGCGTACGCCGGGGTGATCGGGCCGGCTATCGGCAGCGGAAGATCACCAGGGACGGCTGGCTGCTGGTGATCGCCGGTGGCACCGCCCATGGCATCGGGATGGAAGCACCCACCCCCGCCGCCTCCAACCGGCAGCGTCTGATCGCGCTTGCCCAAGGCGGCCTGGAGGCGACCGGCCGTGCCCTCAGCCCGTACACGGTCGCCGGCAAGAAACGCTGGTTCCTGGAGCCCCCGCACATGCAAGCAAGCCTGGTGCTGCTGCCTGCGTCCGAGCAGCCACCCGCCATCGGCGACGAGGTCCCCGTCGAGCTCCGCCTGACCACCGCCCTGGTGGACCAGATCATCGACCTCTGACCCGGAATTTGCACCACTATCCACAGCTGGCGTGGGGTTTGCTCCTAAAGATCGGTGCGCCTGGGCGAGGTGAGGTCCACCGAGGACGTTGAGAATCACCGCCATCTGGTGACCGTCAGAAGTATCACGCTTCCGTTAGACTATTGCCATGATGACGAGGTCCTTGGCGAGAGACGAGCTGTGGGATATCGCGACTACGCAGCACGGTTTCGTGACCGCCCAGCAGGCTACTGGGGCGGGCATCAGCAAGCAGGCACTCCAGATGCTCGTCCACCGAGGCACGCTGGAGCGGGCGGCGCATGGTGTCTACCGGTTCCCGCGCTACCCCGTCGGCGAGCACGACCAGCTCGCTCTCGCGGTGCTGTGGACCCGCATGCCCGAAGCGGCGTTGTCCCACGAGACCGCACTCGACTGCTACGGCATCAGCGATGTCAACCCCAACGGGGTACACCTCACCGTCGGCAAGCAACGCCGGCTCCGGCGTGGGGGCGGCGACAACTATGTCGTCCACTACGAGGACCTCACACTCAAACAGATCGGCTGGTGGCAGGAGATCCCGACGGTCACGCCTGCGACGGCGGTCGAGCAGTGCATCGCCTTCGGCACCCCGACGTATCTGCTGAGGCAGGCCATCGAGCGCGGCCACGCACAGGGCTACCTCAAGACCGCCGAACATGATGCACTCTCCGACCGGTTGGAGGCACGCCATGACCGATGAGCAAATGGGCTCCCGGCTCGCCTCGCTGTTGGGGCCCGCGACATCGTCGATCTGCTCCTGCTGCGTGACCTCATCGCCGCAACCGGCAGACCGACATTTGCCGAGGTGCGTGAAGCAGCGGTCGCCGTGTTCGAGGCCCGCGCCGCCGAAGCCACCGAACTCGGCCGACCGATGAGGGCCTGGCCCCCTTCCGTTGTCGCCCATAGCCACTGGGGTGGCGACTTCGCCCGCGCGGCAGTCTCGGGAGATGTCGCCCTCTCGCTCGATGAAGCTGTCGCTCAGGTCAACGCTTGGATCGCGGCCATCGGCGACCGGCTGTAGGGCTCAGCCGGCCAACCGCGGGACCGCAGCGCCGTCTTCCTGACGACGGGCAGGTCCCTACCCCCGTAACTTGGCGAGCAGCCGGCCGTTGTCGTCGTCGGTCCAGCCGAGCCCGGCCAGGAGCCGCTCGACACCGCCGAACTCGGAGTCGATGTAGGACAAGAAGGCTTCCATCGTCTCCGGATGGGTGACGTGCGACGACAGCGGCCGGCCCCTCAGGTTCTCGGCGTACGTGCGTGAGCCGGCCAGGCGGTCGACGATCGCCGCGATCCGCTCCGTGCTGGCTGCGTAGTCGTCGATGATCGCGGCGTGCTCAGCGCCGGCGACGGAGAGCGCCAGTGCGACGATCGTGCCGGTACGGTCCTTGCCGGCCGCGCAGTGGACGAGAGTGGCCCCCCTCGCCTCGCCGATGTGCCGCAGCGACGCCAGGATCGAGTCGGGCCGATCGACCAGATAGGAAAGATAGATCGAAGCCACCGGATGATCGGCCCGAATGCTGGGCGCCAGATCCACCCAGGGCAGGGCCTCCTCGGCCTGATGCGCGACCAGCTCCGGAGGAATCTCCGCATCCTCCTCCGGGCGCCATTCCCGAAAGAGCGAATGCTGGTGAATACGGACCGCAGGATTTCCAGCGAGTGGGCCAGGCCCTTCGGACTCGACCTCGAACTCGCTCCGGAGATCGACGACATCGGTCAGCCCGATGCCGAGCAGCCGGTCGATGTCACCTTGGGTCAGTCCTTGGAGGTTGTCCGAACGCAGCAGCCGCCCCGCCGAGATCTCACCGCCGTCGCGGGTCGGCATCCCACCGACGTCTCGTAGGTTGACCAGGCCCTCCATGTCGATCCACATCCGCGTCACGCCGGTGAGTGTACGCAGACCCCGCCCGTCTCCGGACCGCTCTCGCGATCGAGCGGATCAGCTGGCCCAGTTGCCGGTGAAGTAGAGCCAGCTCCAGCACAGCATGACCGCGATCGAGCCGGCGAAGACCAATCCGACAGCCACCCGATGCGCGGCTCGGACGCCGGGATGCTCCGGTCGCCAACCAGCCAACTGGCCGATCATCATCCACAGCGGGAACCAGAGCAGGATGGCCCGGTTCACCGACATGAACCAGTACGACAAAGAGAACGCGAGCACCTGGACCGCCACCCACGATGCCTCGGCCCAGAGTCGCCGGCCGAGACACCAGCCGACGGCGAGCACGCCGAGCCCCATCGAGACGATCTCGGCCACGAACACCGGCGGCCACAACGGATGGTCCGGGTTCGGATGGATGGCTGCCACGGTGTTCCAGAACGATTCCCAGGGCATCGTCATGGTCCGCTCCCACCCGGTGGACTGTGCCGTGTACCAAGCGGTCCAGCTGCCCGTCAGCGCGTACAGATAACAGACGAACGCCACCAGCACCGCTGCCGGGGCCAGCAGCCACAGCAATCGCCGTCCCCGGTCGCGCCACGGTCCGGAGCTGGTGATGGCCATCACCGCGAGCGCTCCGACCAGGAACAAGCCCGACACCCGCACGGTGCAGGCCACGCTCGCGAGCAGCGCGGCGGTCCCCCAGTGGTTGCGCCGAGCGCGTTCCCAGGCCCAGAACGCGGCGGCGCAGAACAGCGCCTCGGTGTATGGAACGATCGTGAAGACCGCGGTCGGCGCGAACAGCCAGGCAACGGCGGTCAATGGTCCGCCGAGCCTGGCCAGCGCGACTGCCGCCAGATAGGAGCAGATCGCCGAGATTACGACACCGCTGACATAGATCGGCACCCCCAACTCGAGACCGAGCCGGAACAGTGCGGGCAGTCCGGGGAAGAACGCCATCAAGGTGCCGTCCGCCCGACCGAGATAGCCGTGCAGCGCCAGGCTCGTGAAGTGCTCCACATCCCACTGGTCGATCATGTCGGCCAGGTCGCGCCCCTGCCGGATGGCCAGCAGCAACGCGACCACCGCGATCAGACCGCGGCTTGCCAGCCAGGCATGCAGCACCGTGCGGCTATCGACCCTCACCGCTGGACCAATCGCAGCCAGTCCGCATCCGGGGTCCGGTCCAATACGCCACCGGTGGGGTCGTCCCAAGACTTCTGCAGCCCGGGCGGCTGGCGTACGACATCGTGGTCGGGCCGCCAGATGTCCCGGACGACCATCGCCACGATCCACAGCTCGGTCAGCATCCGGACGATCACCGCCAGCCAGTAGACCTTGTCCGGGCCGTCGATCCCGGGAGCCAGCAGGCCACCGAGGTGCCACCAGATGGCTGCGAAATAGCCCAGCTCACCGACAGTGAAGATCAACCAGTCCCGCCAGACCGGTCGGGCCAGCACGACGAACGGCAACAGCCACAGCACGTACTGCGGGGAGTAGACCTTGTTGGTCAGCAGGAACGCCGCCAGCACCAGAAACATCACCTGACCCATCCGGGGCCGCCGGGGAGCGACCAGGATCAGCACGGCGATGGCCAGGCACAGCACTCCGAAGATGACCAGGGCGAGCCGGTTGAGGTTCTCCACCGGATGCCCGGCCAACGACAAGACGTACCAGATCGAGCCGAGATCACCGGATCGGTCGGAGTTGAAGGTCCAGAAGCTCAGCCAGTTGTCCGGGGCCAGCCACAGCGCGGGCAGGTTCATCACGAACCAGGAGACCGCGAACCACAGGAGCAGCTGGCCGAATGCACGCATCCGGCCCGCCCGCAGACACAAGACCAGCAACGGACCGAGCAGGAACAGCGGGTAGAGCTTCGCAGCCATGCCCAGTCCCCAGAACACCCCCGCCAGGCCGGGCTGCCGACGGGCCCAGAACAGGACTCCCAGCGCAGTCAGCGCGACCGGCAGGAGATCCCAGTTGATCAACGCGGTCGCGGCCACGCAGGGCGAGGCGGCGACCATGACCGCGTCCCACGGCCGATGCGGCACCGAGCGCGCCTGGGCCCAAACCGCCACCAGCAGCAACACACCCAGGATCACGGTGTTCACGTCGCTGAACAGCAACGTCGAGTCGACCTGCTGTTGCGCGCTCAGCTCGGTCCCGGTCGGGGCGCCGAGGGCGGTGCTGATCACCCGCTCCAGCTGGATGAACCAGCCGGTGAGCACCGGATACTCCAGCACCTGGTAGTCCCCAGAGTCGAGATAGGGCACCTTCCCCTCTATCAGCCCGCGGAGCTGATAGAGGATGCCGATGTCGGAGTAGCACATCCAGCGGAAATGGTCGACATCCTCGCCCGCGGTCGTGATCCGGCATTTCAGCCGGAAGGCGGCGCCGAGCAGGTAGGTGATTGTGGCAACCAGCAGCGCCCAGCGCACTGGGTTCCACCACAGGCCCGTCGTGTCGCCATGCCGACCGAGTCGCCCGCCGACCCGCTGGCTGACTGCGGCGACGAACCGGTCGCTCCACGACGGCGGAATCCCTACGCTGATCGGTGCCTCAGCGTCGGCCGAGTCCAGCCAGACGTCCGCTGCCGGTTTGGTGAGTGGGCGCCGCTGGATATCAATGAACTCTCGCGGCGAGTGGTCGGAGGCGGCCATCAGCCGCTGGGCTTGCCACTTGACTCGCGCCTGGACTTCTCGCTGCTCGACTGCTCGCTGCTCGGCTCCTTGGTCGGCTCTTGCGAGGTCGGCTCCTGGCTGGGCTCCGAGGATTGCTGCTTCGATGGCTTGCTGGTTGCCGACTGGGTCGGTCGCCGAGTGTTCTCCCTCGTGCGGGTCTGCTGCGGCGCCGGCTGGTAGGTCTGTCGCGGTGCTGAATACCGGTTCACCCAGGCCGGCTGGTCGAACTGCTTGACCGGCAGGTCCTGCACCGCGGTCTGCATGTAGTCCACCCAGGTCAGGGCCGGGTAGGTGCCCCCGAAGAAGGTCGAGTCGCCCGGGCGGGCATAGTCGTCCAGGTCCGCGTTGCCGTCGTCGCCGGCGACGTACATCACCGCTGTGGAGATCTGCGGTGTGTAGGCGACGAACCAGGCAGCGGTGATGTCGTCCTCCACGTCCTTGGTGCCGGTCTTGCCGGCCACCGGCCGATCGAGGGTACGGACGGTGCTGCCGGTGCCTTGTTCGACCACGTTCGACAACGCGTACGTGACGTCACGGGAGATGTCGGCGCTGACCGCCTTCCGCTCCTCAGGCGCGGCCTTGTAGATCACGTCGCCATTGGCGTCGGTGACCTCTTTGACCACGTGGGGGGCGACATAGGTGCCGTCGTTGGCGAAGGTCGCGTACGCGTTCGCCTGGTTCAACGGGCTGACCTCGGCGGTGCCGAGCGCGATTCTGGAGTTGAGGTCCCAACCGGCCCCCTCCGGCGCGCCGACCGCCTCGGCCATGTCGACGATTGCCCGGGGACCGTCATCCATCTGCAGGGCCAGATCCACGAAGGCGGTGTTGATCGAGTCGGTAGCGGCCTTCAGCAAAGTGACGCCCGAGCCGTACTGGTAGCTGAACTCGTTCCGCACCGGCACCGAATCACCGGGTGGGGTGAAGGTGTTGCCGTTGACTCGAGAGTAGAGGCTGAAGCCGTCCTTGAGACCGGCCGCCAGGGCGTAGGTCTTGAAGGTCGAGGCGGTCGGACGCGCCGTGGTCGCCCAGTTGCGGGAGTTCTTCACATAGTCCGGACCGCCGTAGAGGGCCAGCACTTCACCCGAGCCGACTTCGACCGAGGCGATCGCGGCGTGCAGCTTGGACGCCTTCTCGTCGCGGGCATCGGCGGCCTGCTTCGTATAGTTCTGGGCAGCCTCGACCGCGGCATTCTGAGCGGTCTTGTCGAAGGTGGTCGTGATCTTGAGACCGCCACCGTTGATCTGACTCTCGTCGAACCCGGCCGCCGCCAACTCCGACTGGACCATCTTCAGCAAGAAGCCCTTCGGGCCGCCATACCGCTCGTTGACCTTCACATTGGGAAATTTGGGCAGCTTCGCGGCGTACTGGCTTGCCTCGGCCTGGGTGATGAGCCCGGTCTCGGCCATCGAGTTCAGCACGTAGCTGTAGCGTTCCTGCAGCCGCGGGATGTTGTCGTCGGAGACACCCGGGTCGAACAGGCTCGGATTGTTGATCACGCTGACCAGGACGGCAGCCTGCTGAGTCGTGAGATCCTCCGCGTCGACGTCGAAGTAGGCATTGCTGGCGGCCTGGATCCCGTAGGCGCCGCGACCGAAGTAGATGGTGTTCAGATAGTCGGTGAGGATCTCTTCCTTCGACATCTCCTTGTTGATCTTGTACGCCAGGAACAGCTCGCGGAACTTGCGCGTCACCGTCTGCTCGGAGTTCAGGTACATGATCTTGATGTACTGCTGGGTGATCGTCGATCCACCCTGCAGATCGCCACCGCGCACGATCACCCAAGCTGCCCGGAACATGCCGCGGATCGAGATGCCGTTGTCAGTCCAGAAGTCACGGTTCTCCGCCGCGACCACGGCCTGCTTGACGTTGTCGGGGATCTCCTCGAAGGTCAGCGGCTGCCGGTTCTGGACGGCAAAGCTGCCGAGCTGGGACTTGCCGTTGTTGTAGTAGACGAAAGTCGTGGCGGTCTGGAAGTCGGCGTTCGGATTGGGCCGTGTCGTGGTGGCGTAGCCGTAGACGGCCAGTCCGGCGACGCCGAGGATGCCGGCGAGTACGACGATCACCAGACCGAGGGCGATTCGCTTGGGCAGGGAGCGCTTCTTCTTGATGGACTTCGCGTCTTTCGGGCGTGCAGCACTGCTCTTCGTGCGGTCTTGGTGTCCCGAGCGCCCCTTGCCGGGCTCAGCCATAGATGTCCTCGACGGTCTGCTGGCGGCGGGGTGGCTTGCGCTTGACCCCGTCACCTAGGAGGTACGACAAAATCATGTGGTTCCAGTGGCATTCCAGGCACACCTCGACGACGACCACCTTGAACTCGCCGAACTCGTGCGCCATCTCGTCCAGCTCGTGAGTCTGCTTGATTCGTCCCGAGTACTGCCCGAGCTGGTCGCCGAAGACGTAGTGAAGGTTGACCAGGTCGGTCTTCGCGCAGACCGGGCACTTGGTCTTGGTCTGCTCGCCGTGGTACTTCGCGGCCCGCACCAGCATGGGGTCGGCGTCACACGCCTCCATCCGGGCCAACTGCTTGCCCGGGCGCCGCAGCGCCTCCAGCGTGGAGCGTCGCTGCAACGCGTAGTCGATGACTTCGCGCTGGGACCACATGGGCACCAAGGGTAGACGCCCGAATCTGTGGGAGCCATGGGCTCGGGCAGTGGCGAGCAACCGGGGTCACTGGCGGTTGCCGACGGAAACTTGCCTCTCAATAGCCTCGGAACGGCTCCCACCCGGCGTGTCGCGGCGTTGAGAGGTCGATTTCCGTCACGGTTTCCCTTCAAGGCAGCCCACGGCGTACGATCGGTCGTCGTCCGGGGCCATGGCGCAATTGGTAGCGCACCTGCTTTGCAAGCAGGGGGTTAGGGGTTCGAGTCCCCTTGGCTCCACCCAATGTTGGATGTTCAAACCCGCGACATGAGCGGGTTGAGCATCCGATCCCGACTGTAGCGCCGGTCCCTACCAAGGTGCGCGGGTGCCGTCCCATGACCAGTACCCACCGGTGGGTCCGGTATCGGGCAGGGTCGCCAGACGGACCACCGCAGCGGCGGCTTCCGCGGCATCGCCGCCTACGGTCATGTTCGGTATGAGGTTCGTCTTGCGCAGTCCCGGCGCCAGGACGTTGACCTTGAAGGGGTCGCCGAGTTCCTGTGCCGTCAGAAGCGTGACGGTGTTGACGGCGGTCTTCGAGGAGCGGTAGGCGAGGCTGTTGCCAGGTGAGCGCTGCCAGTCGAACTGCGGATTCGGTCCGCTGCTCCACGCCAGCGACCCGGTGCCGCTTCCGACGTTCACGATCCGCGGAT
>JASGEZ010000094.1:0-37592 GCA_047605905.1 Microlunatus sp. | reverse complement strand
TCCCGGGCTTCAACGCGGCCTCTCCTCGCTACGACAAGCTGCCCGGCGACTTGAATGCGCAGATCTCGGTGCGCTGGACCGGCTCGCTGGTCGTGCCGACCTCGGGCAGCTATCGGTTCTCGCTCACCTCGCTGGGCTCGTACGCGTTCTCGCTCGACGGCAAGGTCGTAGCCGCCAGCGGCAACCTCGCGGCGGTGGCGGCAGCAGAGACCGGCTCGGACGAGTCGGCAGAGCCGGTGCCGTACGGCTGGGGTGGCAGCGCGGCCGAGGACCCGACTGTCGACGAACTCACCGTCGAGCTCGAGGCCGGGAAGGAGTATCCGATCCGGCTGGACTACGCCGCGAACCATCCGTCGCAGGGCTTCCTGCTCGGTGCGAGGATCCGGCTCGGCTGGGTGCCGCCGGCCGGGGTGTACTCGCCGGAGGTGATCGAGGCCGCCGAGCTCGCGGCCGCATCCGACCTGGCCGTGGTGGTTGTCCGCACCTACGAGGCGGAGGCCGACGACCGGCCGCACCTGGGTCTGCCCAGCGGGCAGGACGACCTGATCAAGGCCGTGCTGGCCGCCAACCCGCGGACGGTCGTGGTGCTGATGACCGGCGCGCCGGTGGATGTCACCCGCTGGGGCGGACGACCGGCTGCGCTGCTGCAGGCCTGGTTCCCGGGTCAGGCTCAGGGTGAGGCTCTCGCACGGGTACTGACCGGTCAGGTGGAGCCAGGTGGTCGGCTGCCGCTGACCATTCCGTTGAGCCTCGAAGACACTCCGGCGGCCGATCCGCGCAGCTATCCGGGCGTCGACGGTCAGGTGCACTACGACGAGGGCGTCTTCGTCGGTTATCGCGGGATCACCGAGACCGGCCCGGCACCCGCGTACCCGTTCGGGCATGGTCTGGGCTACACCACCTTCGACTTCTCCAATCTCGCAGTCGAGGCAGTCGACGGCGACAATGCGGCAGAGGTTTCGGTGACGGTCACGAATACCGGTGACCGGGAGGGCTCCGAGGTCGTCCAAGTCTATGTCGGCGAACTGCCGGCGCCGGTGCCCACCCCAGCCCGACAGCTGGCTGCCTTCGCCAAGGTCAAACTGGCTCCCGGCGAATCCGAGCGGGTCACGGTGTCGATCCCACGGCGCGCGGTGTCGTATTTCGACGTCGAGAGCCACGACTGGGCAACCCCCGCCGGTGAGGTCGCGGTCCTGGTCGGCGCCTCCTCGGCGGACATCCGGGCGTCCGGTTCAATAGTGGTCTGAACGATCTGATCGGATCTGTTAAAAGGTCTGGTCCGACTAGTTTTCGGATCTTCCATGCGTATGCTGGCTCCATGACGACGATGCCGCTGACCGAGGTCAAAGCCAGGCTGAACGAGCTGATCGAAAGTGCTGTCACGACACACGAGCGCGTGACGATCACTCGGCACGGCAAACCTGCCGTGGTGCTGTTGTCCGTGGATGACCTCGAGTCGATCGAGGAAACGCTCTTCTGGCAGACGCAGCCGGGCGTACACGAAGACGTGAGGTCCGGGGGAGCCGAGCAGGAGCGTGGCGAATTGTGGGATGAAGCCTCCGTGCGACGCCGCTATGGGGTCGGCAGGGCGTGAGCTATCAGGTGAAGCTGACTGCCTCTGCCATCCGCGATCTCGACCGCGTTCCAGCAAGGGTGCTCCCTGCGATTCTGGAGTTCATTTACGGACCGTTGGCTGGCAACCCACAGAAGCTGGGAAAGCCACTTCGGGCCGACTTTGAGGGCCAGTGGTCGGCACGCCGTAGCGACTACCGAGTGCTCTACCAGATCGACGACGATGAGCGTCTGGTCGTCGTCACTCGGGTCGCCCACCGAGGTCAGGCGTACCACCGTCAGCGGTAGTGCGGCAGACTCAGTGCATGCCCACCTGGTCGGTCATGGAGATCAGCGCCGACTGGTCGCTGACCGGGAGCGGCTGTGATCGTGCCGTACGATCCCGTCGTGACAACGACCAAGAAGCTCCCGGCCACCGCGTTGGCGCAGATCGCCGTTTTTGTGGGCATCATCGCCGCGCTCGGTCTGGTGCCTGCCATCACCATTCCCGGCTTCCCTGTGCCGATCACCTTGCAGACCCTGGGTGTGATGCTGGCCGGTGCCATCCTGGGCTGGCGGCGCGGCACTGTGGCAGTGCTCGTGTTCGTGCTGCTGGTGGCGCTCGGTCTGCCGTTGTTGGCCGGCGGCCGGGGCGGCCTCGGCGTGTTCGTGGCCCCGAGCGCCGGCTTCCTGATCGGCTTCCCGGTAGCCGCTTTGGTGATCGGCTGGCTCACCGAGCGCTTCAACGCGGCGCGTTCGCTGTCCAAGGCGGTCGCGATCAATGTCCTCGGCGGGATCGTGGTGCTCTACGTGTTCGGGATCGCCGGCATGTCGGTCTTCGGGCACCTGCCGGTGGCCAAAGCCGCGATGGCCGCGATGATCTTCCTGCCGGGTGACGTGATCAAGTCCGTGATCGCCGGCGTGGTGGCCCGTGGTGTCCACCAGGCTCTCCCCGACCTGCTCCCCGACACTCCGCGAGTTGACCGTGAGCCGGAGCCGTCGGCGTCCGCCAGCGGGTGATCACCCCGGCTGGGCTGCGGGAGGCGTACGCGGCCGGCGACACCATCCGTCTCCTTACCTCGGGTACGGCCGGCCGGCCTCGGTGGGTGGTGCGGACCGCGGCCTCCTGGGTGGACAGCTTTCCCGTGGTCGCTCAGCTGTGTGGTCTCACCGCGGTGAGCCGGGCCTGGGTGCCGGGCCCGGTCGAGGCCAGCATGAACACGTACGCGATCTGTCTGATCGATCACATCGGCGCACACCTGATCGCGGACCACGGCGACGCTACCCACGCGTTCTGCACCCCGAGCCAGCTGTCCCAACTGCTCCACCACGAAACCCGCCCGCTGACCTTCGTCGTTGCCGGCGACCGGCTCCCTCCCTCACTGGCGCAGCGTGCGGTCGATGCCGGGCACGCCGTTCACCACTACTACGGCGCTGCCCAGCTCTCCTTCGTAGCCTGGGGACGCGACGCCGACTCCCTCACGCTCTTCCCCGAGGTGCAGGCGATGACCGTCGACGGCGAGCTCTGGGTGACGTCTCCCTGGCTGTGCCTGCGCGAGGAGGGGACTGAACCAACGCTGCGGACCGTTGAGTGGGGCGACCGCACTTGGATGACCGTCGGAGATCGTGGCACAGTCAGCGCCGACGGCAACCTCACCGTGGCCGGCCGACCCGACGCCGTGACCACCGGAGGAGTGACCGTCGTCCTGGCCGATGTCGAAGCCGCCCTCCGCCCCCACGCCCGCGGTGAGGTGGTCGTGGTCGGCCGACCTCACACCGAACTCGGCGCAGTGCTGGTCGCGTACTGCACCCACGCCGACGACCTCACCACGCTGCCACCCATCGCCCGCCGAGAACTACCGCCCAGCCACCGACCACGACGCTGGGCGCACATCCAAACCCTCCCACTCACCCTGGCCGGCAAGCTCGACCGAACAAAGCTGGTGAACCAGTGACGGCCGCAATCGTCGCAGCACGCCGCACCCCGATTGGAACCGCCGGACACGGGCTCGCCACCCTCACCGCAGCAGACCTGGCCGCAGCCGTCCTGCCGGTCACCCTGGCCGACGCCGGTCTGACGGTCGACCAGGTACGGGAGGTCGTGCTGGGCAACTGCACCGGCCCCGGCGGCGACCTCGCCCGCTACGCCGCCCTGCAGGCCGGCCTCGGCACGGACACACCCGGTCTGACCGTGGACCGGCAATGCGGCAGCGGACTCGCCGCGGTCACGGTCGCAGCCGCGCTGGTCGACTCCGGTGTCGGACCTGTCGTGCTGGCAGGTGGCGTGGAATCCGCGTCGACCTCGCCGCGCCCCGGCCGGGCGTCGTTCGCACCACCGGAGCTGGGCGATCCGGAGATGGGGGAGGCCGCCGACCACGTCGCCCGACTCCGCGGTATCACCCGCGAGCGGCAGGACGCGTACGCCCTCCAATCCCACACCCGCGCCGCAACCGCGACCAAGAGTCGCGCTTTCGACGCCGAACTCATCCCTGTCGGCAACCTGACCCGCGACGAACGCCCCAGGCCCGGCATGACCATGGCAAGACTGGCCCGGATGCGGCCGATCTTCACCCCGGACGGCACGGCCACCGCCGGTAACTCCTGCGGGGTCAATGACGGCGCGGCGGTAGTCGCGTTGCTGACCGACGAGAACCGACGAGACCGAGGCGTACCGGGCCTGAGAATCCTCGCCTCGGCCACCGCCGGCGTCTCGCCAACGATCCCGGGTCTGGGCCTGGTCCCAGCCGTCCAAGCCGCACTCGAACAAGCCCAGGTGAAGCTTGACGACATCACGGCCATCGAGTTCAACGAGGCGTTCGCCGGCCAGCTGCTGGCCTGCTGCGACGATCTCGACCTCGATCCCTCCCGAGTATGTCCAGAGGGCGGCGCGATCGCGCTGGGCCATCCCTGGGGCGCCTCAGGTGCAATCCTGCTGGTCCGGCTGTTCTCCCAACTCGTCCGCAACGAGCGATTCGGCGAACTGGGGCTGGCCGCGATTTCGGTCGGCGGCGGTCAAGGTGTGGCGATGGTGGTCGAGTCATGCCGCTGATCGACATCGCCGACGTCTCACACACGTACGCCGCAGCCCGCCGACCCGTGCTGCGAGACCTCACCGTGCGTCTGGACGAGCAGCGGATCGGGGTGATCGGCGCCAACGGCTCGGGCAAGTCGACCTTCGCGCGCCTGCTCAACGGCTTGGTGCTGCCCACCTCCGGGCGGGTCAGCATCGATGGTCACGACACCCGCCGCGACGGCAAGCAGGTACGCCGCCTGGTCGGTTTCTGCTTCACAGACCCGGATGCCCAGATCGTGATGCCGACGGTGGCCGAGGACGTGGCCTTCAGTCTGCGACAGCACCGCCTGCCCAAGCAGGCGGTAGCGAATCGAGTCACCGACACCCTGGCCAGATTCGGACTCGCCGATCATGCCGACCATCCGGCACATCTGCTGTCGGGTGGCCAGAAGCAACTGCTCGCGCTGGCGTCGGTGCTGGTCACCGAGCCGAAGCTGCTGGTGCTGGACGAGCCGACGACCCTGCTGGATTTGCGCAACGCCCGGCAGATCATGGCCCTGATCGCCCGCCTGGACGAACAGGTCGTGCTGCTCACCCATCATCTCGACCTGCTGTCCGGCTTCGATCGGGTGCTGGTGTTTGACGAGGGCCGGATCGTCGCCGACGCACCGCCCAGGGAGGCCATCGATCACTATCAGCGGCTGATGCGGCCGAGCGAATGAGTCTGCTCGGGCTCTACCTGCCAGGCCGCTCGCCGCTGCACCGCGCGCCCGCGGCGATCAAGCTGATCGCGCTCCTGATCCTGGCCGTCCTCACCCAACTCGTCGGCCCCTGGTGGGCCCGCTGCCTGCTGCTCGTCCTCGTCTGCGGCCTCTATCCGCTGGCCAGGATCGACCTACGCTTTGCCCTCCGCCAGCTCCGCCCACTGTGGTGGATGCTGGCCGCCATCGGCGTCGCGCAACTGGTCTTCGCGAGCTGGCAGCTGGCAGTGTCAGTGGTGGTCACGATCGCACTGCTGGTCCTGGCGGCCGGCCTGGTGACCTTGACCACCACGACCACCGAACTCGGCAATGTCGTCGTCACTGCACTAGGCCCACTTCGACGGTTCGGCGTCAATCCCGACCGAGTGGGCCTATTGATCGCTCTCAGCATTCGCGCCGTACCGGTGGTGCTCGGGTTGGCCGAACAGATCAGAGACGCACAGCGTGCCAGAGGGCTCGCCAGCAGTCCTCGCGCCTTCGCCGTACCGCTGCTGGTGCGGGCCCTGCGACACGCTCAGCGGATGGGTGAGGCCCTGACCGCCCGCGGTCTGGACGACTAGATTCCCAGGTCGGCGCTGTGCAGCAGATCGAGCGCCTCCGGCTCGCCCACCAGCCGCACGTCGGCGGCAGTGACCCGCCCGCTGCCGAACAGCAGCAGTTCGCTGGGCTTGCCGATGATGGTCACGATGCTGGCACCGGACATGGCGCGGATGGTCTCCGGCTCACCCTCACCGGGGCGCTCCAGCACGACACCGACCTGGGCACGCCGGAAGAACGCGCGGGCCATCAGCTTCATCCGCTTCCAGATCCAGTCCTCGACCTCCGGCGCCAACTCCCGTGGGGGCAGCGGTTCATCCCCGGCTCGGCGGACGTCCTCGTGGTGGATGAAGAACTCGGTGGTGTTGGCCGGCTCGTCGACGCCGGGTAGTGCGAACACCGAGAACCGGCCGGGACCGTTGCGGATCCGGTCGACCAGTTCGGAGAACTCCCAGCGCTCCTTCACACCCGCCATCCGTCGGTCGAGCAACCCGGACAGTGGCTTGGCCACCATCCCGGACGCACCGATCGGGTCGGTCTCCCGGATCCACAGATGCGCGGCGAGATCGTGGGTCAACCAGCCCTCGCACAGCGTCGGCGCGACGGGACCACGTACATCGAAGAGGTCGCAGAGAGCGGCACGCTCCGATTTGGCGAAGGTCACGGGAGGACATGCTAGACGTCAGGGAGAATGACAACCGTGACATGCCCCGATTCGACACGATCTGACCCATCGAGGTCCTCCCTCGACCCTCGCCTCGGTGCCCTCTTGAAGCGTGATGCCGCCGGTCTGGTGACTGCGGTGGTCCAGCAGTGGGACACCAAAGAGGTGCTGATGGTCGGCTGGATGGACGACGAGGCGTTGCACCGTACGCTGACCACCGGCCGGGCCACCTACTGGTCGCGCAGCCGAGGGGAGTACTGGGTGAAGGGTGAGACGAGCGGCCACCGCCAGTGGGTGAAGGAGGTGCGGCTCGACTGCGACGGCGACACATTGCTGGTGGCGGTCGACCAGGAGGGCGCGGCCTGCCACACCGGTGACCGGACCTGCTTCGACGCCCGAGTCCTCGAGGTGGCTCGATGAGCGCACCGACCGGGGTGATCGAACCCACGTTGGAGGAGTTCCGGGCCCTGGCACCCGATCGTCGGGTGATCTCCGTCCGGCGCCGGCTGCTGCTGGACACCGAGACCGCGACCGGGCTCTATCGCAAACTCGCCGGCAACCGGCCGGGCACCTTCCTGCTCGAGTCGGCCGAACAGGGAGTGTGGTCGCGCTACTCCTTCATCGGTGTGAACGCGGTCGCCACCTTGACCGAGGTCGACGGCGCCGCGACCTGGACCGGCCGGGTACCGGCCGGCATGCCGAGCGGGGGCGATCCGCTGCAGGCCGTCGCCGAGACCCTGGAACGGCTGCACACCCCACGCGATCCGGCGCTGCCGCCGCTGACCTCGGGGCTGGTGGGCTATCTCGGCTACGACGTGGTGCGCCGGATCGAGCGACTGCCGGACGGCAACCCGGACGATCTGGGCATTCCCGAACTGGCGATGCTGGTGGTGGGTGACCTGGTGGTGCTCGACCATCTCGACCAGCAGGTCTGGCTGATCGCCAACGCGGTCAACTTCGACGGCAGCGATGAGCGGGTCGACGAGGCGTACGCCGATGCCGTCGCCCGGGTCGAGGCACTCACCGCCGCGATCGCCCAGCCCACTGCGCCCGCACCGGTCGCGGTGAGCCCGGCAACCGAGCTGACCGTACGCCGGCAGCGCACCCCGGAGGAGTTCCAGGCTGCGGTTTCGACCGCGGTCGAGGAGATCAAGGCCGGCGAGGCGTTCCAGATCGTGGTCAGCCAGCGGTTCGAGGTCGACACCGATGCCGACGCGCTGGACGTCTACCGGATGCTGCGGCTGACCAACCCGAGCCCCTACATGTATCTGCTGCGACTCGACGGCTTCGACATCGTCGGCTCCTCGCCCGAGGCGCTGGTGACGGTCAAGGAAGACGCCGTCCTCACCCACCCGATCGCCGGGTCCAAGCCCCGCGGCGCGACGCCGGCCGAGGACACCGCGCTGGAGGCCGAGCTGCTCTCCGATCCCAAGGAACGGGCCGAGCACGTGATGCTGGTCGATCTGGGGCGCAACGACCTCGGTCGGGTCTGTCAGCCCGGGACGGTCGAAGTGGTCGAGTTCATGGACGTCCGCCGCTACAGCCACATCATGCATCTGGAGTCGACCGTGACCGGCCGGCTGGCACCCGGTCGTACGGCGCTGGATGCGGTGCTGGCCGCCTTCCCGGCCGGCACCCTGTCGGGTGCGCCCAAGGTCCGGGCGATGGAGATCATCGACGAGCTGGAGGTGTCCCGCCGCGGCCTGTACGGCGGGGTGGTCGGCTATCTGGATCTGGCCGGTGATGCCGACGCCGCGATCGCGATCCGGACCGCGCTGCTGCGGGACGGAACCGCCTACATCCAGGCCGGCGGGGGCATCGTCGCCGATTCCCATCCGCCGACCGAGGATCAGGAGTCGCAGAACAAGGCTGCGGCGGTGGTGCGGGCGATCTCCGTCGCGCAGTCCTTCCGGCCCGTCACGTGAGCCGAGCGGTGACGCTGGCGGTCCTGCTGGCCGGTGCCGGGCTCGGCTTCGTCGCCGGCGCCCAGCCGTGGTGGCGGGCCAGCGGCGACGGTGCGGCCGTCACCTTCAGCGGCTCCGATGCCACGGGCGGACTGTGCCAAGCCCTGGCCGCAGTGACCTCGGCCGGGATTCTGCTACTCCTCGTGCTCCGGCGACGAGGCCGCCGGATCCTCGCGATCCTGATCGCCGGAACCGGCATCGGCATGATCGCGACCGGCGCGCTGCGGAGTGCCCCGGACGCCGACGCCGTACGCGCCCGGGTCCGCCAGGTCAGCCTGACCGACCAGTTCGCGCTCGACACGACCGCCTGGCCATGGGTGTACGCGGCTGCCGGGCTGGTGGTGCTGGTCGGCGCGGTTCTGCTCTGGCTCGGTGCCTCGCGCTGGTCCACTGGGGTGTCCCGGTTCGATCGAGCAGCGCAGACGGCGACACCAAGCCCGCGTCCGACCGTGCTGGCCGACGATCCGGCGCAAGCATGGAAGGATTTGGACGCCGGACGAGACCCCACGGCGGACCCCGACGTGCGTCCTGGCGATGAAAGCGTCACAATGGAGAACACCGACCAATCGAAGCGGGAGTGATGACCTGATGGCCGACAAGGTTGCCGAGTTCTACGACATCCACGAATACAAGCCTGCTCCGTACACCAAGCACGTTCATCACGGCCGCACCCCAGCGTGCTGGGCGGGCAGCATGATCGCGTTGGTCGGCTTCATCGTCTGCGCGATCGGCATGATCATGCTGAGCGTGCCGATAGTGGCCGTCTCAGCGGCATTGTTCGTGATTGCCATCATCGCCACTCTGGCGCTGCAGAAGATGGGCAAAGGCGCCTACTAGGCAGGAGACGTAGTGAGCGCACTCGACGAGATCATCGCTGGGGTCCGCGAGGACCTCGCACTCCGCCAGGCCACCACGAGCCTGGATCGGTTGAAGGAACGGGTGAAGATCATCGACCCGGCCATCGACCCGATGCCGCGCTTCCGCGGTCCGGGTGTCGCCGTGATCGCCGAGGTGAAGCGCTCCAGCCCGAGCAAGGGTGCCCTGGCCACCATCGCAGACCCGGCTGCGCTGGCCGCGGACTACGAGGCCGGTGGTGCGGCGGCGATCTCGGTGCTCACCGAGCAACGCCGATTCAACGGCTCGCTGGACGACCTGGTCAATGTCCGGTGTGCGGTATCGGTGCCGGTGCTTCGCAAGGACTTCATCGTCACCTCCTACCAACTGTTCGAGGCTCGTGCCGCTGGTGCCGATCTGGTGCTGCTGATCGTGGCTGCGCTCAATGACGCCGAGCTGACGTCGCTGATCGAGCGGGCCCGCTCGATCGGATTGACCCCCTTGGTCGAGGCACACACCGCGGACGAGGTGCGCCGGGCGCTCGATGCCGGTGCCGATGTGATCGGTGTCAACGCCCGCAACCTGGCCACTCTCGAGGTGGATCCGCATACCTTCGCTCGGCTCGCCCCGCTGATTCCCGACGGCGTCGTCCGGATCGCAGAGTCCGGCGTCCGTGGGCCGCACGACGTGATCGAACTCGCCCGCCACGGCGCGGATGTCGTTCTGGTCGGCGAGGCACTGGTGACCGGACGCGACCCCCGGGCCGGAGTCGCCGACCTGGTCGCCGCAGGGGCACATCCGGCCCTCCACAAGGCGTAAGGATTCGCCGCCGCCGCCTGGCAATGATAGGAATCGACCCGTGGTTACCCAGGTCCTGCCCGACGCAACGGGTCATTTCGACCAGTTCGGGGGCAAGTTCGTCCCCGAAGCCCTCTACGCTGCACTGCGCCAGTTGGAAGAGGAGTTCCATGCTGCCCAGGCCGATCCCGCCTTCGCGGCCGAGCTGACCAAGCTGCTCACCGACTACACCGGTCGGCCCAGCCCGATCACCGAGGTGCCGAGATTCGCCGCCCATGCGGTGGGGGAGTCCGGCGTCGCTCCGACCATTGTGCTGAAGCGTGAGGACCTCAACCACACAGGTTCCCACAAGATCAACAACGTGCTCGGGCAGGCCCTGCTGACCAAGCGGATGGGTAAGACTCGGGTGATCGCCGAGACCGGCGCGGGCCAGCATGGTGTGGCCACAGCCACCGCTGCGGCGCTGTTCGGGTTGGAATGCACCGTCTACATGGGCCGGGTGGACACCGAACGGCAGGCGCTCAATGTCGCGAGGATGCGGCTGCTCGGGGCCGACGTGATCGCCGTCGAGTCCGGCTCGCAGACCCTCAAGGACGCGATGAACGACGCGATGCGCGACTGGGTGGCCTCCGTCGACGACACTCATTACCTGATCGGCACCGTCGCCGGGCCGCACCCCTTCCCGCTGATGGTGCGGGAGTTCCAGCGGATCATCTCCACCGAAGCCCGCGCCCAGCTGCTGGACCGCTACGGCCGGCTGCCCGACGCGGTGGTGGCCTGCGTCGGTGGTGGTTCGAACGCGCTTGGCCTCTTCGCCGACTTCATTCCCGACGCCGACGTCGCCCTCTATGGTTTCGAGGCCGGTGGTGACGGCGTGGCGACCGGCAAGCACGCCGCGACCATCTCGGCCGGGTCGGTCGGCGTCCTGCACGGCATGCGTACCTATGTGCTGCAGGACGACGACGGCCAGACCAAGGAGTCGCACTCCATCTCCGCCGGACTGGACTATCCCGGCGTCGGTCCGGAGCATTCCTGGCTGGCCTACAGCGGTCGGGCTCACTACGAGGCGATCACCGATGCCGAGGCGATGGATGCTTTGGCATTGCTGACCCGCACCGAGGGGATCCTGCCGGCGATCGAGTCGGCCCACGCGCTGGCGGGCGCGATCAAGCTCGGCAAGCGGCTGCCGCTGCAGGCCGACGGGACCCCGCCGCTGGTCCTGGTCAGCCTGTCCGGCCGCGGCGACAAAGATGTCGACACCGCCATCCGGTGGTTCGACATCGACACCTCCGGCAGCCCGAGCACCGCAGGGGAGACCCGATGAACCTCGGCCGTTCCGGTCGGCTCTTCGCCGACATCAATGCCTCCGGTCGCGGTGCGCTGGTCGGCTTCCTGCATGTCGGCTATCCCGACGTCGCCACCTCACTCGAGGCCGTCAAGGCGCTGTGCGGCGACGGACCGGACAGTGATCGTCCGGGTGTCGATCTGGTCGAGGTCGGACTGCCGTACAGCGACCCGATGATGGACGGCGTCACCATCCAGCGGGCCGGCACCAAGGCGTTGGCCCGCGGCGTCCGGACCAAGGACACCTTCGCCGCCGTCGAGGCGGTCGCCTCGACCGGCACCCAGGCCGTGGTGATGACGTACTGGAATCTGATCGAGCAGTACGGTCCGGATGCCTTCTCCCGTGATCTGGCCGCGGCCGGTGGCTCCGGCGTGATCACGCCCGACCTGACCCCGGACGAGGCCGACGCCTGGCTTGCCGCCTCGGATGCACACGGACTCGACCGGATCTTCCTGCTGTCGCCGTCGTCGACCGACGAGCGGATCGCCAGCACCCTCGCCGCCTGCCGGGGCTGGGTGTACGCGACCGCCGTGATGGGTGTGACCGGTGCCCGGGCACAGACCTCGTCGGCTGCGCCGATGCTGGTCGAGCGCATCCGGCAGGCCGACCCCGACGCGATGGTGGGCGTCGGCCTCGGCGTGTCCACCGGGGTACAGGCACGCGAGATCACTCGCTACGCGGACGCCGCGATCGTGGGTTCGGCGCTGGTCGCGACTCTGCTTGCCGCCGAGGCTGCCGGCACACCCGACGACCTGTCCGGACTGCGCGCCGTGGTCGACGACCTCGCTGCCGGTGTGCGTCACCCGTTCGGATGATCGCTCCCCGGGCCCAGTCGCCGCGATTTGCTGCGCTGGCCTCTTGGATCTCGACCCTGGCCAGGCTGGTCGTCGGTCTCACGCTGCTGGCTGCGGGCGCGCTGAAGGTGATCGATCTTCAGTCGTCGGTGGTCTCCGTGCAGGCGTACGAGATCCTGCCGGCGGGAATTGCCCAGTTCCTCGGCTGGGTGCTGCCGTTTGTCGAGGTCGGCCTGGGACTGCTGCTGATCGCCGGCCTGTTCACCCGTCCGGTCGCTGCCGTCTCCGGGGTGTTGGCGCTGGTCTTCACCGCGGCCGTGATCTCGGTGGCGGCCCGGGGCATGAGCATCGACTGCGGCTGCTTCGGCGGTGGCGGTCCGGTGGCGCCCGGCGACACGCACTACACCTTCGAGATCATCCGCGATTTCGGCTTGGCAACGCTGTGTGGCTGGCTGGTCCGGCACCCGCGCAGTAGGTTCGCACTCGACCACCCACCCACCGTGCCGACTCTTTAGGCCCGACTCTTCGATCGGAGGCCGCGCAGTAGTGATCGGTGCGTACCTGCCCCTCTTCATCCCGAGCCCCGCCACGGGTACGTGGTACCCATTCGGCATCCCGATTCGCGCGTACGCGTTGTGCATCATCGCCGGCATCATCGTCGGCGGGACGATCGCGAGTCGCCGCTGGCGGGCTCGCGGCGGCACCCCGGACACCCTCGAACTGGTCATCGCGGTCGGGATTCCGTGCGGCATCGTCGGTGCCCGGATCTATCACGTGATCACCGACTACCAGCTCTACTTCGGCCCCGGTCGCGATCCGCTCGACGCGCTGAAGATCTGGAACGGGGGTCTCGGCATCTGGGGCGCGGTCGCGCTGGGGGTGCTCGGCGGCTATTTCGTGGCACGGCGACGCGAGGTTCGGTTCCCAGCACTGCTGGATGCGGTCGCGCCCGGTCTGGCCGTCGCGCAGGCCATCGGACGTCTCGGCAACTGGTTCAATCAGGAACTGTTCGGCCGACCGACCACGGTGCCGTGGGGATTGGAGATCGACGAGCAGTACCGCCCGTCCGGCTATGAGGAGTACGCCACCTTCCATCCGACGTTCTTGTACGAACTGGTGTGGAACCTGGGGGTGGCCGGGGTACTGATCTGGGCCGACCGGAAGTGGAAGCTCGGGCACGGCAAGGTGTTCGCGTTGTATGTCGTGCTCTACACCGCCGGTCGGTTCTGGATCGAGGCGCTGCGAATCGACACGGTCAACGAGATCGGTGGCTTCCGGCTGAACAACTACACCTCGCTGATCGTCTTCGTGATCGCATTGGTGTGGCTGGTGTGGCTGGTGAAGAACCGTCCGGGCAGGGAACTGGTGGTCGAAGGCCCTGAGCCGAGCGAGGCCAACGATGCCGAGATCGCTGCGGACGACGAGGGCAGCGAGGAGCCTGGCGACAGCGAGGACGGCACCGAGAGCGTTGACGGCGAGCGTGCCGAGAAGAACTCTCCGTGAGTTCGCTGGTCGGCCTGACAGCTCTGGTCACCGGTGGCAATCGTGGGCTGGGCCTGGAGATGTGCCGGGGACTGGGACGCGCCGGTGCCCGAGTGCTGGTCAACGGCCGCGATCCCGTGCGTACGGCGGCTTCGGTGGAGGCACTGCTCGCCGAAGGTCTGGCCGCTGAGCCCGCGGTCTTCGACGTCGAGACCGTTGATCAGGCCACCCTGGAGTCGCTGGGCAGAATCGGCATCCTGGTCAACAACGTCGGCCAACGGGACCGGCGTGGCGCGCTGGACTTGCCGGTGACCGACTTCCGTCGGTTGCTCGAAGTCGACCTGACCGCGGCGTACGCCTTGAGCCGGGTCGTCGGGACTCGCATGGTCGCAGACGGCGTCCATGACGGTGCGATCGTCAATGTGACGTCGGTCGTCGGCGGCACCCTCGGTCACCGTGGTGACGTCGGCTATGCGGCAGCGAAAGCTGGTTTGGAAGGACTGACCAGAGCGATGGCCGCGGATCTGGGGGAGTACGGCATCCGCGTGAACGCCGTCGCCCCCGGCGCCTTCAACACCGACATCAACGCGCCATTGTTCGCCACCGACGAATGGCAGCGCTGGGCTGCCGAGCGCACTCTGCTGGGCCGCTTCGGCCGACCCGCCGAGATCGCCGGCGCCGTCGTCTTTCTCGCAAGTCCCGACGCCTCCTACGTCACCGGCCAGGTCATCGTCGTAGACGGCGGCCTGACCAGCCGCTTCTGAGGTTCGATCAGCGTCGGATTATTCGTATAAGTAGTCGAAGATGAGCCTGGGCGTGGGCGCCTGGGCGGGCCAATTGCTATAATCATTTCTATGTTCGATCACTGAGGTGGCCGACGACCGACCAAACCCTGATGAACCGGCACCCGGCCTCGGCGTTGCCGTTCTCCTCCCGGCACGGCAGCCGCCTCGACCTCGGCCACACCGTCCCGCGCACCCGCCGAGGGTACAGACCAGGATCGGAAACCTCGGACCTCTCGCCAGAGTCGAACATCAGCTCAAGACCGACGGCGTCCGACGGTCGTGAGACTGGCTCGCGGGTGGACGGCGCGATGCAAGGCTGATTAGAGGTGATTAGAGGGGCGGCATCGCGTCGAAGAGGGAATCCCTGGCCAACTTGCGCGCGGCTTGCCGTGCCTCGGTGGAGGTGTCGATCTTGAAGTCGTCCTCGTCGAAGAAGACCACGGCACGGACGCGATCGAAGTCATCCCTCAGGCGGACGACCATGTCGGCGAGCCAGTCCGCCTTGCTGCCACCGGCCTCGGCCGAGCCGAACTCGGCCAGGATCACCGGCTTGGTCGATGGCAACCGTTCGTAGATGGGGCCGAACACACTCGAGAACGACCGCCACCTCGTATTCTCCCCGGCGCCGAAGTTGTAGGCATCCACGCCGATCCAGTCGACGAAGGCATCACCCGGGTAGTACTGCATAGCCGCGTTGTCGGCTGGGAAGTCGACGGCGTTCGGACACCAGACCCAGGACACATTGGTCACGCCGACCTCGCCGAACAGTCGATGGATGTGCCGCCACGCATCGATGTAGTCGGCAACGGTGTTACCGAGCGCCTGACCCTCGGCTGATGGCGGGCTCCAGGAATACCAGTCACCGTTCATCTCATGCGCGAAACGCAGCAACACCGGTCGCTCATAGTCCTTGAGCTCACTGGCCCGGGCCCGGATCATGTCGTCGTAGCGACCATCGCCGATCTCGGCCATCTTGATCCCGTTCGGCTGCCAGTTGATCAACGGGATCTGCCCGAGTTCGGCATCGGCACGTTCCCCGTCAATGGGGAAGGTGTCGAGGAACTCATAGTAGTGGCCGTCGATGGCGAGCGGACGACCGAGTGTCTGCTGTGCCGCGGCGTTCTGCGGCTCCGGGATGTCCTTCAGGTTCGGCGGCCGGTTGTAGGCACCGAGGTAGATGTTCTCGGGCGCTACGACCGCGCCGCCGAAAGGCTGGTCGGGACGGCCGCTGCTGGTCGTTGGGCGGGCCAAGAGGACCAGCACCGACAAGAGGACGAAAGAAGCGACCAAACCGATCAGCAGGGGTTTCCGACGCACTAGTGCTTGCCGACCATCACGAATGCGAGATGGTCAGCCAGGCGCAGGGCCAGCGAGAGCAGGGTGAAGGTCGGGTTGGCGTACCCGCCGGAGGTGAAGACGGAACTTCCCGCCACGAAGAGGTTGTCGGCGGTATGCACTTTGCAATCCGCGTCGACGACTCCCGTGCGTGGAGACGCCGACATCCGGGTGGTGCCCATGTGGTGCGGACCACCCAGGATCCCGTCGGTCCATCCCTCGGAGTGGATCACTTGTCCGAGACCCCGGTCACGGAGCTGGGCATCCAACACCGACAGCCAGCCGGTGACGCTGGCGAAGTCCTGCTCCTGCATCCGCCAGTCGAGCTTTGCCTGGGGCTTACCGAAGGCATCGGCGCGGTCGCTCAACGTCACCCGGCTGCTCGGGTTCGGCAGCTGCTCGGCGCGGAAGTACACCGTTTGCACCTGGCTCGGCTGGACTCCGGCCTCGTCGGCCGCTCGGCGTGCGGCCTTCCGGCTGGGGAGCGAGCGGCTCTCGTACCAGATCTTCTTGACAAAGCCCCGGCGCGGTCCGTCCACATCGGTGGCAACATCCTGTCGGCGCCGCAACCTGCGGTAAAGCCGCTCCGGGCCGACCGTCAGCGGGGTCGGCCAGCTGAGGAAGGGGTGACCGTACGCGAAGGTCCGCGGTTGCACGATCATCGAGGTGCTGAGCAACTCGTGCTTCTGTTGCGCCTCAGGGGTCGGCGCCAGTGCCCCGACCATCCGCACGCCCGAGTACCAACTCACGTCGAAGAAGTTGCGGTCGCATGCGGCCCCGGCCGGGACGATGTGGCCGGCCCCGACGTGCAGGTGGTCCATGAAATAGCGTCCCACCTGGTCGTGCTCGTTGCCCAGCCCGGCCGGGCGGTCCGAGCGGGACGCGAGGAGCAGCCGGGCGTTCTCGATCGCACCGCCGGCAAGAACGAACGTAGTCGCTCGCACCCTGAAAGACCCGCCCTGGTTGGTCCGGACCTCGACGGAACCTACGCGTGAACTACCCGGATCGAGTCGGATATCGACGACGTTGGCGTGCAGCAGCAAGGTCGTGGATTCGGACCCGGCCATGGGTTCTATCCGGTTCTCGCCGAAACGCGTCTCCATCGGAGAGAACTGGAAGAGGACAGGATCGAAGGCCCCGCCGGCCAGTGCGGTCGGCGGAACCTTGCCCGACCATCGACCGAGATCGAAATCGGTGAGCCGGAGGCCGAGGACGTCGGCGGCGTCCTCGTCGTACTTGCTGATCTCGGTGGCTTCGAGCGGCCACGCATCGCCACCTACCCAGGGACGCTCGGCGAAGTCGAGCGCGTCCAGCGGCCTGGACATTCCTCCCCAGCGGACACCGGCGCCGCCGAAGACTCGAAACCTGCTGGTGTGCAGCGGCCAGGTCGGGTGACCGGTGTTCTCACCGCGGAACATCGCTTGGTCGGCGATGGTGAGCCGCGTGCCGCCACCTTCCAGCAAAGCGATGCGCAACCCAGCACCTGCGAGCCGCTGAGCGATCGTGATGCCGGCGGGTCCGGCGCCGACGATGCACAGATCGAAGGTGAGCTGCTGCCCGGTCGGCACCGTCCGCGCGTCAACTAGCATTCATTTCTCCAAGGTGCTTTCAGCAGCTGAGGGACTCTCAGCGGAATCATAGAACGCCCTGGTCTCGCAGTTGCTCAACGATGGGAACTTGGAGGATGCTGGCTGCGGTGTTGGTGAGGTGTGAGTTGTCGCGGTACAGCAGGACACCATTGCGGACCGTGTAGCACAGGTCTTCAGGGCACAGGTACTTGTTGACATTGATCATATACTGGATCTTCTGGTCGCGGATCAGTTTGTCCTCGCGGGCGACGAATTCCAATTGTTTGTCGCGAAGCGGAAATACGCAGTTGTCCCAGTCCTCGGTCGCGCCCGACACACATCCGGGAACGTCGATCTCAGGGTTCGGCGTGTCGTAGAAGTAGATGATCTTCGCACCGGTTGCCCGGAGCTGGGTGAGCGACTTCCGCCAAGCAGTGGCCCACTGCTGCGGGTCGCTCTTGTACCTGTTCAGGGAGGACACGATCACGTACTTCGGCGCAATCGTACGGATGGCATCGATCCGGTCGGCTCGCCACTGTACGCAAGCCTCGTCGCCGGCGTATCCGAGATCGGTGTTGACACCGAAATCCTGGACCGGGCAACTGCCCTGGGTGAACACCGTCAGTCGCCAATTGTGCTCATCCGCGAGCTTCTGGAAGGGCGTCATCCACTGGTTGGCGTGGCTGTCGCCGAACAGGACGACAGGAGTGCCATCGGCCGGTCCGAAGGAACAGTTGGGCGCCTGCTCGGTGGTCTGGAAGCTGAGGCATTCTCCAGGAGCCGGCTTGTCGGCGGAAGCCTTCAGTGGTGCCGGCTCGACCGGGCCCGTCTTGAGGTGTTTGCTGGAGGCGAAGATCTCTGGGAACTGGGCGGCGCCGAAGTTCGACGAATTGGTGCTGTCGTCGTCGAGGGTCCGGTGAAGATTCGCGCCGGTTGCACCGAGGACTGCCACGCTGAGGGCGACGATCGATGCCGTGACGACACCCGAGCGAAGGCGACTCACGCTGAGGAAGCGGGCCCTGATGAGTGGCTTTTCCACGAGGTAGTAGGTCGCGGCGGCGAGTAGGACCGAGAGCGCTACAAGTCCGATGGAGCGCAGGAACGACGGACTGCCCGCCTCGTTGTCGCCCAGTAGCACGAATACCGGCCAGTGCCACAGGTACAGCGAGTAGGAGATCTTTCCGATCCAGCGGGCCGGCGCCAACTGGAGTATCCACCCGACGCCGCCACGAACCGTCGATCCGACACCGGCCGCGATCACCGCGGCTGCGCCCACTGTGGGCAGCAGGGCGGCGGTGCCCGGGAAGGGCGTCGAACTGGTGTAGAGGATTGCCGAGACGACGATGGCGCCCAGGCCGGCCCAGCCGAGGAGCCGGCGGACGTGACGCCGAGCGGGCGGCACTGGTCCGGTCCCGGGGTGGTACAGGGCGATCACGCCCAGCAGCGCGCCGATGCCGAACTGCCAGGCCCGCGTATAGGTCGCCATGTATGCCAGGGCCGGATTCGACGCGGTCAAGAGGATGCCGGCGATCAGCGATCCGAGGGTGGCGATGCCGAGCACCAGGCTGACGCTCCACCCGGGCCGTCTGATTCGTGCGCCGAGGGTCAACGTCACCACGATCAGTAGGGGCCACACGAGATAGAACTGCTCTTCCACAGACAGCGACCAGAAGTGGAGGGCGACGCTGTGCTCGGTGTTGGCCGCCAGATAGTCCAGGTTGGCTCGGATGAAACGCACGTTCGCGACGTAGAGAGCCGCAGCGCCCAGGTCTCCAAGGCTTCGGTAGGCAACCAGCGGATTGAGGAGAAGGAGGACGGCGACCGCCGACACGACGATCACCACGCACGCCGCAGGAAGGATGCGTCGAGCACGGCGCGCGTAGAAGTCTTGAAGGGAGACGCTGCCGGTACAGCTGAACTCGGCGACAATCAACGACGTGATCAGGAAGCCCGAGATCACGAAGAAGATGTCGACGCCGATGTAGCCACCGCCGAACATCGACCATTGCGCATGGAACGCGACAACCAGGAGAACAGCCACCGCGCGGAGGCCCTCGATGTCAGGCCGGAAGGCCAACCTCATTGCCTTCGGCCGTTCGGTGGCCGACGTCGAAGGCGGGGTCTCGGTCCTCGGTGGTGGGGTGAGGGTAACAGTCATGAGTTGCTGTGACCGGGCAGAGCGTTCAGACCGACACGTCGGTACGGTGCCAGTTGCTGACGCGCCGGGATGAGTAATGCCCGCCGTCGGCCACCAGCGGGAGCTGGCTGCTGGGCTCGTCCATCACCGGGCGAGTCTCGTCCGTCACCGGGTGAGTGGTGACCGGCAGGCTGAGATAGATCAGTCGGCTCAGCTCGTCCCGGGTCTTGCGGGTTCCGTCGAGAACGAGCCCGGCCATGGCGAGCAGGATGGCGCAGCCGAAGAACGAGATTGATCCGATCAGCGTGGGGAATCTCGGCACCATGCCCGTTTCCAGATAAGTCACCAGCACCGGGACCAGCAGCACGAATCCAATGAGGCCGACGATCAGCCCGAGCAGGCTGTAGAAGGACAACGGCCGCTCATGCCTGGCCAGATTGAGGATGAGGTGGAGGATCTTCGTCCCGTCACGGAATGTGCGTAGCTTGGATTCGCTGCCTTCGGCCCGTTCCTTGAAGTCGATCGGCATCGTAGTCGCCGGGACACGCAGAGCCAGGCTGTGCACTGTCAACTCGGTCTCGATCTCGAACTCTCGGGAGACGGCGGGGAAGCTCTTGACGAAGCGTCGAGAGAAGACTCGGTAGCCGCTCAGCATGTCGCAGGTGTCAGTGCCGAAGATCGCGCTGACGATCCGGTTGAGCACCTTGTTGCCGACCAGATGCGCCGGCCGATAGGCGTGGGTCGCGCCGTCGACGACTCGGCGAGCACCGAGGACGTGGTCGTAGGGACCGTCGAGGAGGCTGCGGATGAGTTTCGGCGCAGCTGAAGCGTCGTAGGTGTCATCGCCGTCGATCAGGAGATAGACGTCAGCCTCGATATCGGCGAACGCCCGACGGACGACGTTGCCCTTCCCTTTGCGAGTCTCGGCGCGAACGACGGCACCGGCGGCACGGGCACGCTCGACCGTTCTGTCGTCGCTGCAGTTGTCGTAGACATAGACGGTGATACCGGGGACCGCGGCGTGCAGATCACGCACGACCTTGCCGATCGCGTGTTCCTCATTGTGACAAGGGACGATGGCTGCGATCGTGAACTGTTCGAGGTCGCAGGGTTGGGGGGACATGCTCGACTCCTCGTCATGCATCGTGGGTTCGATCTGCTGTTGGGGGTGGTGGTGGGTGGCCGATTGTGGGGAGCGGGCGAGCCAACAGAACCAAGGCCGCGAAGAGGGAGGCGGCAGCGACGGCTTTGGTGGCGATGCTGACATCACCCGCAGTGAAGAGGCGGGCTGAAACGATCCAGAAGATGAGTCCAAGGGTGGCGTAGGCACCAGTGCTGATGACTAGCGCAGCAGAGCTGAGTTGAAGTCTGTCTGCGCGAACCGCCCCTGGTCGGCCACTGAGTCTGTTGAGTGGTAGCCGGGGGATGGGCACGATCTAGCCCGTTGACCCGGTCTGGTCCTCGTTGAAGGCGGCCCTCCGCCAGCGCGTTCTCGCGCCGTACCGGCCTGGTCTATGCATCGCACGCATGCGTGAGTTCCCCCCCGAGAACTATCTGTGATCATTGTCGGCGTCGACAATCAAGTGATGATTCGAGTTCGACGCTACACGTCTAGCAGCAAGATTCAAAGGCTACGGCTAGCGTTGGCACAGGATCGTAACGGGCCGTCAGGCTTCGTCGCCAGTACAAAGGATGTGTTGTGCGTCACACGGGTGCCAAGATGCATCTCAGCTCGCAATCTGGTTGACTGGAGGACCAATAGACGGGCGCGGCGGTGATGCGCGCGCCCTGAATGGTCTGTGGTCACCAGATGCGGTTTCTCGGTGATCGCCGATAAGCATGCGTCATCGTTCGACGCAGTGTTGCGGCATCCATCCTCTCAGGACGACAAGTGGCGGCCTGGGACTTCATCGCGACGACTCGGGGGGGTCTAGTGGGCGTGCATCGGCGACCGGTCAAGCTACTGCGACCGTCGCACGCCCTGGGCGTAGTCACGCTGGTCGTGCTCGCATTGGTCGTGCTCGCGCTGCCCACGGCAGTGCGGCAACCCTCGCTTCGGCCGGCTTTGGCCAGTGCCGGTCTCGTCCGGGCTGAACCCAGCTACGTGGAGTTGGGCTTTCCCAACCCCGTTGCCGTCAAGAGCTTCGTGACCTCGACCGGCTGGGTGAACCTCGACTTCGAGATGATCAGTCACCTGTCGGCGTCGTCGGACGTTCGCTGGACCGTGACAGCCACGATCGAGGACGAGAAGAACAGCGACACCGTCCTGAAGGCTGGGACGTTCACGCTGACGCCCGGCCAACGGGTCACTCGTCAAGTGGCGTCACGTATCACGTGCGGCCCCAAACGGATTCGGATAGCGGTGACGGCCGTGCCTGCGCGGGACTCGAGTTTCGTGGCCACCACCATTCATTTCTGGGTACGCGGTGAACGCACCGCGACCACGACGATCTGCCAGCTCTCATGAAGCGGCTTCGGATCGCCGTGGTGTCTGATGCGGTGTACCCGTGGAACACCGGTGGCAAGGAGATGCGGATCCAGGAGCTCATGTCCAGGGCCGCGTGTCGAGGGTTCGATGTCGACATCTACACGATGCGCTGGTGGGAGGGTCACGGCGACCACCGCCAAGATGCCCTCCGCTACCGAGCCATCGCTCGCCGGCGGCCGTTGTACGCGGGACGTCGGCGATCCATCCGGCAAGCTGCCTCCTTCTGCCTGGCGACCTGGCGGTTGCTCTTCCGCGGCTTCGATCTGATGGATGCCGACGCCATCCCGTTCCTTCATCTGGTCCCCCTGGCGATCGTGGCCAGGATTCGTCGGCGACCGATGGTGGTGACCTGGCATGAGTTCTGGGGGAGGGACTACTGGGTCGACTATCTCGGTCGGTTCGGGGCTCTCGCAGCCGCCATCGAGCGGGGCTGCCTGTATCTGCCGACCCGGATCATTGCGGCGTCCCAGGGCACGGCGGACCGGATCATCGACGAGACGCGCGGCAGGATCCAGCCGGTTGTCATCCCCAACGGCGTTGATCTGTCCAGTGTCGTCGAGCTGTCGGCTGCTCCCGGCGAGCAGCTGGCAGCAGGTGCTCACCGACTGCTGTTCGTCGGTCGGCTGCTCAGCCACAAGAATGCCGACGTCGCCATCGAGGCGACCAAGCTGCTCCGCTCGCGCGGTCTCGACGTCGAACTGACCATCATCGGCGAGGGACCAGAGGATGACCGTCTTCGCGTCGCGGCAGGCGCCGATCTGGACCAGTCGATCACCATCCGACCGTTCATCCCGGACCGAACCGATCTGCTGCGCGAGATCGCCGCAGCCGAGATCTTGCTCTTTCCCAGTGTCCGCGAGGGATTCGGCATGGTCGCGCTCGAGTCGATGGCCCTTGGCACGCCGGTGATCACCAGCGACCACCCCGACAACCACGCTCGCGCTCTCGTCACCCCAGGTGTCACAGGTGACGTCTGTCCGCCGGTCGCTGCAGCCTTCGCCGATGCCGTCGAACGCTGCTTGGAGGGCTTGCCGGGCCGCTCGGAGGCAGCGCGCCGAGCTGCGCACAGCTATGACTGGGACGAACTCGCTGACCGACTCGTCGAGGTGTATCGACATGAATGTGAGGCAGTATGAGTGACCCGGCGCTGACCATCGTCGTCTGCACCTTCAATCGAGCCGCCAAGATCGGCGGCGTGCTGGGCGCTCTGAGGCAGCAGACGATTCTGGACCAGATCGAGATCATCGTCGTGAACGACGGCTCCGTGGATGACACAGCCGAGCAGTTGCGGGGAATCGACTGGATCACCGTGATCACCCACGAACGCAATCGGGGCCTGGCCGCGGCGCGGACCACCGGCTTGGAGAATGCGCGGGCCGCCTGGGTCGCGTTCACCGACGACGACTGCCTGCCGGCGCCCGATTGGGCGGAGCAGCTGTGCGCCGTGGCCGCTCGTCATCCGGATGCTTTTGCCGTCGGCGGTCCGGTTTCGGCGGTGCGGACCGGTGGGCTGATCAATGACTATCTGCTGGCGAATCCGCCCTTGGCGCCGCTGGAGTTGGGTCTGCTGGAAAGCGCCGGCTTCGTGCATCGGCTGCGCGAGTACGTGCGCCGATCCGCGGCGGCGCCCGAGGACAACGAGTCGGAGCGGGCCGTGGCCTCGCTTCCGGGTGCGAACATGGCGGTCAACAAGGAGCGCTGCACTCAGCTGGGCAGTTGGGACGAAGCCTTCGTCTTCGGCGGCGAGGAAGAGGAACTCTTCCGGCGCGCGGGCGAGCAAGGACTCTCGGTGATCTACGCACCTGGACCTCGCATTGAGCACGTCTTCGACAACACCCTCACTGACATTGCTCGTCGCAACTATCTCTACGGACGAGGAAGCGAGCGGTTGCAGGCCAAGCACGGTGGCCTGCCCACCCTTTATCCGGTGCCGGTGCTGTTCTTGGGGTCCATCGGGTTGGCGTTGTTGACCAGACGCGCCGGCTGGGCAGCGGTTGCCGCCGTGGTGCCCCAGTGGGTGTTCTCTGTGTGGCCGCGGCGGAGTTGGCGCCTCCGGCGGGTTGAACTGCTCGCGTACCCCTATCTTCAGGTGCTCCAGGAGACCGCGTCGAACGTCGGCTGGACGGTGGCGCGGCTGCAACGGCTCCGGTCCGGCTGGCGCCGTTCCTCAGGGAACGAGTGAGCCATGAGTGACCAGGCAGTCCTCAACGCAGCTCCCTTGGGCCTCGAGCGGGTGCCGCTGACTCGTTGGCGGTCGCTGGGGCTCGACCTCGGCGTCTTCGCGGTGTTCCTCGCGGCCCTTGCCGGCAACAGCATTCCCTCGCTCTCCTGGCTGTGCCTGGCCTACCTGCTGGTGGTTCCCGGGGATCTTCTGCGGCGAACGCTCGGGGTGACTGCCACCACGGTTGTTCATCGGCTCGTCTTCGCGTTGTCCGGGAGCATCGCGGTGCTGATCGCTGACGGGATCTTGATCCAGGGGATCGGGATGGTGGTCGGCGTCGATCGGCCATTCGAGTCTTCCGCCGTCGAGATCGGTGTCCTGCTGTCCACGTTTGCCCTGGTCTGTATCGCCCAGCGGCAGGGTGCGGCCGAGGCGGGTCCGCTGCTCCCGACGGCCGGCCCGGGGACCATCGCGGTCGCGATGCTGCCGCCCCTGCTGACGGTCGGTGGTTCCGCCATGCTCAGCAACGACCGTGGACCGTGGCTGCTGATCATCGGGTTCTCGCTGGCGGCCATCTTGTTGGTCCGGAGTTTCGTCGGTGAGGAGCGACGGCGTGACGGCAACGCCTTGATCGCCGTCTACAGCCTCACTCTGTCCGTCCTCTGGTCGTTCACGCTGCGGACGCCCTATCTCTTCGGGTACGACATCAGCCAGGAGTACGGGTCGTTCGCCGCCACCGCGCAGACAGGCTATTGGCAGCCGCTGACCGGCGATGCCTACAACGCGATGTTGAGCCTGACTGCCATGCCTGCGATCTTGACACAGACCACCGGCCTGACCGGGCTGGATGTGTTCAAGTTGGCGTACCCGATGATGTTCGCCATCGTTCCCGTGGTCGGTCTACTCGTTGCCTCGAGGTTCCTGTCCCGGGTGCCGGCACTGGTTGCCGTGCTCGTCCTGTGTCTCAACCCGTCCGGTATCTGGCAGATCTCGGCCGTGGCTCGACAAGAGGTCGCACTGGCCTGCTTCGCCGGCATGCTGCTCGTGCTCCTCGAGCCGGGTGGGCGCACCCGGGCGCGCACCGCTTTCGCGGCGGTCTTGGGGCTGGCTTGCGTCTTCACCCACTATTCGACCTCCTACGTCGCGATTGCCGTTCTGCTGCTGGCTGCCTTGATGCAGCGCGTGGTTCCGATCCTGCGGCGGAAACGCGTATCAGCAGCGGCTTTGCCGCTGACGGTGCCGCTGCTGATGCTGTTCTTGGCACTGGCCTGGAACATGGGGGTCAATCAGGCCGCGACCAACATCGGCCAGGCGGGCGGGTCGTTCGCGTCGAACGGCGGACTGCAAGGAAACGTCAACATCATCGAGACCTGGCTGAAGGGGACGAGCCCGACGCCCATCTCACCCGCCGGGTTGTTTGCCCTGGGCGAGGAAGAGGCCGCCAAGCGGAGCTGGATGGTGTCCTACCCGAGAGGTGTCCAGGCCGAGTTTCCGGCTGACCCGGCCTCGGCTGACGAGCCGTGGTCACTGGCGTCCGGCCTCGGCGGGGTCGATTACCTGGTCTTCACCGTGCTGCGCCAGGCGGTGCTGCTGGGCATTGTCATCGGCACCGGGATGCTGCTGGCGACGCGGCCGCGCGTCCGGGCCTTGGCTGCCAGGCTCAACCGACGCAAGCATGGCGGGCTACCCGGAGCCAAGATCGAGGCGCCGTCGACAGCCATAACCTCCAGCATCGTCGTCCTTGCCGTGGCGGCGATCCTGGTCGCGGCGGCCATGCGGTCGAGTACATCCTTGTCACTGGCCTACAACCCTGAGCGACTGGCCACCCAGTTGAGTCCTATCCTCGTGGTCCCGTTGGGGCTGGTGGTGCAGTGGCTGATCGCTCGTCGGCGCCAGTGGTGTCGCCGGCTGCTGATCGCCGGGGTCGCGGTAGTGGGCCTGCTCTGCGTGCTCGATGTCACCGGAATCCGAGGTCTCCTGGTCGGCACCACGGCGGGAAATCTGCAGACCCGGGGTGAGCACGTCGAGCGATACGCGCAAACCCCGGCGGACGTCGCGGCGGCTGACTGGCTGACGGCTCGCTTCGTGTCCTCGAACCAGGTCTACGCCGATCGCTACGGTGTGCTGTTGCTGCGGAGCAGGCCCGAGTTCAAGGACGGGGCGTTCGACATCTTGCTGCCGGCTCTGCTCGACCAACGCGGTTTCGTTCTCGGCACCACCGAGAACATCGTCGGTGGCCGAGCGCGAGGTCAGATCCAGAATCGCTACTCGGTCTACACGTTCCCCAAGCCATTCCTCGACAAGTACAAGTCTCGCGTCTACAACAACGGGTCAGCAGGAGTATGGAATTGAGTGAGATCGACGTCTCCGTCGTCATCATCAGCAAGAACGAGAAAGGGCTGGAGGAGACACTGTCCGGCCTGCGGGGACAGCAGACATCGGTCGGGTTCGAGATCTGTGTGGTGGACGCTTCCACTGGGGCACTGGACTTTCTTCGAGAGCGGTACCCCGAGATTCGATGGATACCATTCACCGGCAATCCGGCGAAGTCGATCACGATTCCGGAGCAGCGCAATGTCGGAGTGGCGGCGTCTCGGGGTTCGGTGATCGCGTTCATCGATGCCGGGTGCATCCCGGACCCGCGTTGGCTGGACAACCTGGTGACCCCGATCCTCACGGGTGCCGAGCAGGTCACCGTGGGCTTGACCTCCAATCGAGGTCAGGGTGCTATCTACGATCCGATTGCCGGCGGTTCGACGGATGCTCCCGTGTACGTGGACGAGGCGCCGACCATCAACCTGGGGTTCACCGTGGAGGCGTTCAATCGGGTAGGCGGCTTCGACGAGGAGTTCGACTATGGCTCGGACATCGACTTCACCTGGCGTCTGCGCGATGCCGGATATCGGCTGCGGTTCGTCGAGGCCGCTGAGATCAGCCACGACTGGGGTACCAGGCGACGTCAACTCAAGCGCGCCTACGTGTACGGGCAGGCCCGGGCGAGGCTCTACCACAAGCACCTCAACCGCTGGCGGAGCGGACTCCGGAACGATCCGACGGTGTTCATCTACCCGGTGTTCTTGATGTTGCTGCCGGTGACGCTGTTCCGTCGATTTCGGCTGTATCCGTTGCTGCTCCTCGTGCCGATGTGGCGGGCTCGGCGCTCTCGTCCATTCCTGACGATCGCCAACCACTTGCTGTTCGGCTTGGGAGCGCTTGCCTATCTCGCCGGGCGGTTGACGGGACGGCTATAATGCGGGTCGTCTTCTGGCCACGAGACAGCAACCCATACCAGGGACAATTGGCTGATGGGCTGCGCGCTCATGGGGTCGAGGTCGGATACCTCGGTGAGTGGACGCGGAGTCATACCCTCAATCTCCTGCTGCTCCCGGTGCAGCTTGCCGTTGGTCGACTGCGAGGGCTGGAGGTAGTCCATCTCCACTGGCTGTACCGCTTCGGTCTGCCGATACCGTGGGGCAAACGGTTCACCCGGCGGCTGTCCCGTGCTTGGCTCGAGGTCGTCCTCGGGGTGAGCAGGCTCTGCGGGTTGCGGTTGGTGTGGACGGCCCACAACGTGTTGCCGCACGGGCAGATCTTCGACGACGACAGCCTCGCCCGCACCCGACTGTTGCAACATTGCGATGCCGTCATCGTTCACGCCGCCGCCACGATCGCGGACATCGAGAGTCGCGGTTGGCCCTTGCCGCCGCTCACAGCGGTGATTCCTCCGGCCTCGCTGGTGGCGGCGCCGACCATCTCACGCGAGCGGGCGCGAGCCGAACTGGGACTTCCGCCGGACGCCTGTGTCGTCGGTCTGATCGGCCGCATCGACCGATACAAGGGAGCAGTCGATCTGATCCGGGCGGCGATCGAGGCCCAGCCCTCGGTCGAGCAGTTCAGTGTCGTGATCGCGGGCCGCTGCAGCGAGCAAGGCCTCGCCGACGAGCTCCGACAACTGGCGAACAGCGGCTCCGTCGACGTACGGCTTGATCTCCGTGCGCTCACCGATGAGGAGTTCGACACCCATCTTGCCGCGCTCGATGTGTTCGCGGTTCCGTTTCACCGGGTCACGAGCAGTGGATCGGTGGCCACGGCACTCGCGGCGGGCCTGACTGTCCTCGTGCCCGAACACGTCTCACTCGGCGAGATCCCGGATGAACTCCTCACTCACTATCGCGACCTGCCCGCCGAACTGCGGCATCAAGCATGCCGGGAGAGCACTGACTCTGAAGATCACCGGGCCCGTGCCATGGCGTGGGCTCAGAGCCGGGGCTGGGACGAGGTGGCGGCTGAGACCGCTCAGTTATATCGAGCAACCCATCGACAACCGAAGGCTGCCGCATCGTGAAATATTCTTTCGTCCTCATCGCCTTCAATGAAGCAGAAAATATCGCCACTTGCGTTGCATCCATCGATAGACAGTTGAGTTTGGACGACGACTACGAGATTCTCGTGGTCGACGATGGCTCGACCGACAGTACGCCAAGTGTTGTACAGAAGATTTGCCAGGACGCGCCACATGTCCGGCTGATAACTGACGGTGCCAACCACGGTCGCGGTTTCGGCCGCTGGCGGGGCGTCAATGAGTCGGTGGGCGACTACATCATCATGGTCGACGCTGATATCGTCTTGCCGCCGGAATGGCTTGCCACCACGCTGCCGTACCTACAGAATTACGACATGGCTGGGGGCACTGCCGTGCCCGATGGTGATGTCGCCTATCTCTACCGTCGTTTCAACCTGCGACCGAAGACCGTCAGAAACAGCACCGTCGTCACCGGCAGCAACGGGATTTACCATCGGCGCGTTTTCGACACGGTCAACTTCGACCCAGTTTTGAGAGAGGGCGAGGATGTGGACTTCAACCATCGCTCGTCCGCGGCTGGTTTCACATCGATCTGCGTGCCCGGCCTGACCGTGGAGCATCAAGAACGCAAGTCATTCCCGCGTTCGATGCAGTGGCTGTTTCAAAGTGGGGTGGGAGCCACCCGCCAGCTGGTTCGCTTTCGCCAGATCCGCTTGCCTGACGTGGCTTTTGGCGGAACCTTCGTCGCGGTCGTTGCGGCCACTGTCGCGTCCGCCACTCATGGCTGGCGGTGGCCGTTTGCTCTGCCGGGACTCGGTGTCGGTGGTGTGGCATTCCTGCATGTCCACGGAAAATTCCACCTATCGATCAAGCGACTACCCGACAGCCTGGGCGCATGGTTGACCGACTGCCTGTTGATTGCTTGTTACTACGTCGGTCGGGTCGCCGGAGTCGCGCCACTTCTCAAGCGACTTGTTGTTCGCGACTCTCGGGAGACCTCGACGGAAGCGGCGCAGCAGAGATCTTGAGATCTGTCGGGGCGGGATCACCCGCCACGGCGCCAGTAGACTCCGACCCCGTGATCGTCCTGATTGGCTTCATGGGCGCCGGCAAGACGACCATCGGACGGTTGCTGGCCGAGCGGCTGGGATTGCCGTTCGTCGACAGCGATCTGGTCATCGAGCACGAGCAGCGGCGGAGCATCCTGGAACTCTTCACCGACGTGGGGGAGGGCGAGTTCCGCCGGATCGAGGAGTCGACGATCACGGATCTGCTGGATGGACCGGCCTGTGTGCTGTCCCTGGGCGGCGGTGCCTGCGGTTCGGCCAGGACGCGCAAGCTGCTGGGCGGGCACACGGTGGTCTACCTCCATGTGGATCTTGACGAGGCGCTCGCTCGAGCCCACGGCGATCGCTACCGTCCACTGCTGGGCCGACCGGACCTGCCCGAGCTGTACGGCTCGCGGCTCGCGGTCTATGCGTCGGTCGCGACGCTGACTGCACTGACCACAGGTCGCCGGGTCGAGGACATCGCGCTGGAGATCGTCTCCCAGCTGACCGGAACTACCGAACTCGACGGTAGCCGTGGCGTCCTGGTGGCACCGCCCGGTGGTTCCTATCGGGTCCATGTGGGTCACGGTCTGATCCGGCAGGTGGGTCGGCTGCTTCCGGATCTGATTGAAGCGCAGCGGATCGTGGTCATCTCGAGTGTTGACGATCTTGCAGTGGGCGAGCAACTCGCCGACGCTGTCGCGGGTCGCGAGTGGGCGGTGCATCAACTCACCGTGCCGGCGGGAAGCAGCACGACGCCGGTCAAGAGCCTCGGGATGCTCGGTCAGCTGGCGAGTGGGCTGGCCGAGTTGGCGGTCCATCGCGGCGACCTGCTGCTCGGGGTCGGCGGCGAGGAGATCTGCGATGTCGTCGGCTTCCTGGCCGCGACCTACAACCGGGGCATGCCGCTGGCGCTGGTCCCCACGACCCTGGAAGCCCAGGCCGACTCTGCGGTGGGCGGCAAGTGTTCCTTGGATCTGCCCGAGGGCGCCAACCTGTTGGGTCTCCTGCACCAGCCTGTCCTGGTGGTCTCCGATGTCGAGTTGGCAGCGGCCGGCGACGGCCTCGACTACTCCGCGGGCCTGGCTGAGATTGCCAAGCACGCACTGCTGGCCGACCAGGAGTTGCTGCGGTTCCTGATCGAGCGGGGCGATGACCTGATCGCGCGGGAGCGGGTCGCGGTGACCCGAGCGGTACGCCGCAGTGTGGAGATCAAGGCCGACATCGTCACCTCCGACGAGCGTGAGCAAGGAGCGCGCGCCCAGCTCAATTACGGGCACACCTTCTCGCGGGCATTCGCCGCGGCCGACCCGGACCAGCCCGGGGAACTCAGCCTGGGCTTGATGGCGGCTGCCCACCTGGCACACCGGATGGGATGGCTGGCGGAGTCCGAGGTGGAGGAGCATCACAGACTCCTGGACTCCCTCGGGCTCCCCGTCAAAGCACAGTTCAGCATCGACCAGCTGGAATGGGCGCTAGAGCGGGACAAGAAGTACCGCAAGGGCTGGCGCTTCATCCTGCTGCGCGGTCTCGGCCATCCGGTCACCAATGCCCAGCCGACTCGAGCCCAGGTGGCGGGTGCCCTCGCCGACCTCGCTGCCGGCTGACAGAATCACCGCATGTCTATCCTGCTGATCAACGGACCGAACCTGAATCTGCTGGGCACCCGCGAGCCGGGCATCTACGGCGCCACCACGCTGGCCGACGTCGAAGCGGCGGCGGTGGCGCAGGGCGAGGCGGCGGGCCACCGGGTGGACTGCTTCCAGAGCAACCACGAGGGTGCGATCGTGGACCGGATCCACGCGGCGCGGACCGACGGCACCCAGTACGTGATCATCAATCCCGGCGCCTACACCCACACCAGTGTGGCGATCCGGGACGCCTTCTCCGGCGTCTCCATCCCGTTCTGCGAGGTGCACATCTCCAACGTGCACAAGCGTGAAGCCTTCCGTCATCACTCCTACCTCTCCGACGTCGCCGTCGGCGTGATGGCCGGCTTCGGCGTGATGGGCTACACGCTGGCCCTGGAGTTCGTGATCGACCAGCTGAAAAGTTGAACTAACTAGATGGTTCACAAACCGGCGAGTTTTCTGCATACTTAGGCCCATGTCGCCGTCGCCAAGCCAACCGAAGCCACTTCGCCCCGAGCAGGAGGTGGAACTGGCTGAGCTCATCGCCAAGGCACGAGTTGCGCAACAGGTCATCGAGACCTACGACCAGGCGCGGGTCGACCGGCTGTGCCAGGCGATCGCCTGGGCCGTCGCCAACAAGACCACCTTCACCCGGCTGGTGCACGAGGGCATCGAGGAATCCGGACTCGGCGACCCGGTCAGCCGGATGGGCAAGCGGATGAAGATCCGTGGCGTGCTCCGTGATGCGCTGCGCCAGCCGAGCGTCGGCATCATCGAGGAGGACCCGGACAAGGGCCTGGTCAAGTACGGCAAGCCGGTCGGCCTGATCGGTTGCATCGTGCCGACCACCAACCCCGATCTGACCCCGGCCGGCAACGCCATCTATGCGGTCAAGGCCCGCAATGTCATCATCTTCTCTCCGCATCCGCGGTCGAAGAAGACCACCTTCGAGACCGTTCGGCTGATGCGCGAGGCACTGGAGGCCGAGGGCGCACCGGCGGACATCCTGCAGTGCATCACCCAGCCGAGTGTCGCGATGTCCCAGGCGCTGATGGCGGCCAGCGACCTGGTGATCGCCACCGGCGGCCAGCCGATGGTGCGAGCCGCGTACAGCTCGGGCACCCCGGCGTACGGGGTCGGCGCGGGGAACTCGACGATGATCATCGACGAGACCGCCGACGTCGACATCGCGGCCCGGAACTCGCGGATCTCCAAGACCTCCGACTTCGGCTCCGGCTGCTCCGCCGACGGCAATCTGATCATCCACGAGTCCATCTGGGACGACATGCTCGCGGCACTGCAGAGCGAGGGTGGCTACCTCGCCGAGGGTGACGAGCGGGACGCGCTGGAGCGGGTGATGTGGGACGACGAGGCCCACCGGCTGCCGGACACCGTGGCGATCGCCCCGGTGCAACTGGCCAAGGCCGCGGGCTTCGAGGTGCCCGAGTCGACCACGTTCCTCTTCGTCAAGGGCGACGGGATCGGCCCGGACCATGCGTTCTCCCGGGAGAAGCTGACCACGCTGCTGACCGTGCACCGCTACGAGGGCGAGTTCGAGAACGCTCTGGACGCGATGCGGGCGATCTACGAGGTCGGCGGCAAGGGCCACTCCTGCGGGATCTACAGCCACGACGACGACCACATCCACCGCCTCGGTCTGGCCGCCCCGGTCTCCCGGATCATGGTCCGCCAGCCGCAGTCCAAGGCCAACGCCGGCGCGTTCAACAACGGCATGCCGATGACCTCGTCGATGGGCTGCGGCACCTGGGGTGGCAACGTCACCTCCGAGAACGTGCACCTGAAGCACTACCTCAACACGACCTGGGTGGCCCGTCCGATCCCCGAGGACAAGCCGAGCGACGAAGAACTCTTCGGCGACTTCTACGACGCCGCGCTCGAGCAGTGAGCGACCGCCTGGTCGATGCCGCCCAGCAGTGGTGGAGCACCGACATCATCGACATCCACCCCGGCTACATCGGGGTACGCGGGTTCCCGATCGAGCAGCTGATCGGCCGGCTCACCTTCCCGCAGATGATCTGGCTGATGCTGCGCGGCGAGGTGCCGACGGCCGAGCAGGCGACCCTGCTCGAGGCGGCCCTGGTCGCCTCGGTCGATCACGGGCCGCAGGCGCCGTCGATTGCGATCAGCCGGATGTCGGTGACCTGCGGGCTGCCGCTCAACGGCGCCATGGCCTCGGCGATCAACGTGCTGGACGACGTGCACGGGGGCGCCGGCCAGCAGTGCATGGAACTGTACGCGGAGATCGACGAGGCCGTCGGGGACGACGACGTCGACCTCGACGGCGTGGCAGCCGAGGTGTGGGCGGGTTGGAACGAGCGGGGCATCCGCTATGCGCCGGGCTTCGGACACCGGTTCCATCCGGTCGACCCGCGGGCGCCCCGGCTGCTGGGCATGGTGGACGACTTGGCGGCAACCGGGGCCGTCAGTGGGCGCTTCGCCGCGATCGGCCGGGCCGTTGAGAACGCGATCAGCGCCGGCAAGAGCCGCCGGGTGCCGATGAACATCGACGGCGCCACCGCCGTCATCTACTCCGAGCTCGGCTTCGAGCCTGCCCTCGGCCGCGGCATCTTCATCCTCTCCCGCTCGGTCGGGATCCTGTCCCACGCCTGGGAGCAGACCCAGCAGGGCGGTCGGATCAAAGGGCCGATGCCACCCCAGATCCCGTACACCTACACCGGCATCAAGCACCGCGACCTATCTATGCCTGAAGGACTCACCGATGAGCACTGATCTCGTCTCTCACCAGCTCGTTCGCTACCTGGAGCATCGTGGCGTCAAGCACATCTTCGGTCTGTGCGGGCACACCAACATCGCCGTCCTGGCGGCGCTGTCGACGTCCGACCAGATCGAGTTCGTCAACACCCGGCACGAGCAGCTGGCCGCGCACGCCGCCGACGGGTATGCCCGCGCGGCCAAGAAGGCATCGGTCGTGCTCTCCCATCTCGGCCCGGGACTGACCAATGCCGCGACAGGCGTGGCCAACGCAGCCTTGGACTCGGTGCCGATGGTGGTGATCGCCGGTGACATCCCGTCGCACTACTACGGCAAGCACCCCCACCAGGAAGTGAACCTGCACGCCGACGGTGCCCAGTCCGAGATCTACCGCCCGTTCGTGAAGCGGGTCTGGCGGGTCGAATCACCGCACCTGTTCGCCGAGATCATCGACAAGGCGTTCACCTTGGCCGAGAGCGGCCGGCCCGGCCCGGTTCTGGTCGACGTACCGATGGACATCTTCTCCCGTGAGGTCGACGTCGCCACCTTCGACAAGGTGCTGGCCAACACCCAGGAACTGGTCAAGCCGTCACTCGACCCGGCTACCGCGGAACGGATCGTCAGCAACCTGCTCGAGGCGGAACGGCCGTTACTGCATGTCGGCGGCGGCGTGGTGCTGGCCGACGCCACCGACGAACTGGCCGAATTGGTCGACCACCTGCAGATCCCGGTCACACACAGTCTGATGGGCAAGGGCGTGGTCGCCGACGACAACCCGTGCGTCCTCGGCATGACCGGCTTCTGGGGCACCGAGTTCGTCAACGAGGCGACCCGCAACGCCGACTGGATCCTCGCGCTGGGCACCCGCTTCGCCGAGGCGGACAGCTCTTCCTGGGAGGAGAAGTACACCTTCCAGATCCCCGGCACCAAGCTGATGCAGATCGACATCGATCCCGCCGAGCTGGGCCGCAACTACCCGCTGGAGATCGGCGCGATCGCCGATCTGAAGCCGGCGCTCGCCGCCCTGGTCGCCGCGGCCAAGCGGCTCGCGCCCGACGGTGTGCAGCGGCCAGAACTCCTTGCCGAGATCAAGCGCAACCACGACGAGTTCACCGCCGGCAATGCCGAGGCCGTGGCCAGCAACGCCTGGCCGATGCGGCCCGAGCGCATCCTGGCCGAGGCACGCGAGGTGCTGCCGAGGGACGCCATCATCACCACCGACGTGGGCTGGAACAAGAACGGGATGGCCCAGCAGATGGACATCCTGACCCCCGGGTCGGTGTTCACCCCGGGCGGTTTCGCCACCATGGGCTTCGGTGCGCCGGCCGCGCTCGGTGCCAAGCTTGCCGCGCCGGACCGGGTCGTGGTCTCGCTGGTCGGCGACGGCGGCTTCGGCGCGAACCCGAGCTTGCTCTACACCGCCCGTGAGAAGGGCATCGCCGTGGTCTGGGTGGTGATGAACAACAATGCCTTCGGCACCATCGCCGGCCTGGAGAAGGCGCACTTCGACACCACGTACGGCACCGTCTTCGAGAACGCCGACGGCCCGGTGGAGACCGACTTCGCACGCATAGCCCGGGCGTACGGGGTGGACGGGATCAGTCTCACCTCCGCGGCCGAGTTCAAGCCCGCCCTGCAGGACGCGATTTCTCGGAATCGGCCGGTGGTCATCGACGTGCCGATGATCAATGTGCCGACTCCCACGTCGGGACACTGGAACATCATGGACATCTACTCCCCAGGCTCCGGCATCCACCACGCGGCGACCTCCTGAGGCTCGTCGTGACCACCCAGCTCTACTCACTCGGGCACCTGACGCTCATCGATATCCCGACGCCGGAATTTATCCGGATCGCGCACCGGACGGGCTACGACTTCGCCAGTCCGCGGCTGATCTGCGGCGGGCTGCCCGGCGGCGACTACAGCTTGTCCCGCCACGACGACCTGCTGCGCCAGACCGTACGCGCGCTTGCCGAGACCGGCCTGCCGCTGCACGACATCGAACTGGCCCGGATCGCTGCCGACGTCGATCCGGCCGACTACGAGCCGGACCTGGCGATCGGGGCCGAACTGGGCGCGAAGCACCTGATCAGCAGCATCTGGACACCGGACCGGCCGTACGCCGTCGACGCTTTCGGGCGGCTCTGCCGGCTCGCGGCGCAGTACGACTTGACGGTCGACCTGGAATGGGTGCCGATCGCCTCGGTGACGACCATGCACGATGCTCTGGACGTGATCGCGGAGGTGAACGAGCCCAATGCCCGGTTGATGGTCGACCTGCACCATTTCCACCGCTCCAGGGAACGGCTGGCGGACCTGGACGAGATCCCGGCCGGACTGTTCTCCGTGGTCCAGATCTGTGATGCCCCGGGATCGATCCCGACCGAGCGGGACGAGATGACCAGGATCATCCGGGAGGGCAGGAGCTACTTGGGGGAGGGTGGTATCCACCCCGCCGCCATTTTGGAACGGCTGCCACCGGTCGTCTATTCGATCGAGCTGCCGAACTCCGCGGCGGTCGCCCGCTGGGGGGCCGAGGGACACGCCCGGCGCTGCCTGGAGACGGCGCGGACCTACCTCGAGGCGGCGGCTTCATGACGGCCCGGACCTGGGCTGCCGGCCGGCCGGTCGTGCACCAGCTGTTTCTGCTCGGGGAGGGCGTCGGAGCGTCACGGACACCGTCGTTGCACGAGGCCGAGGGACGAGCTCAGGGCATGTGGCTGTCCTATCGGGTGCTGGACACGTTGGACTGGGGCATCGACGAGTCCGATCTGCCCGAGGTGGTGCGCTGGGCGCGAGCGGGCGGCTTCTCCGGCTTCAACGTCACTCATCCGTTCAAGCAGGCGATCATCCCGCACCTGGACGGATTGTCGTCCCGGGCGACCGCGCTCGGCGCGGTGAACACCGTGGTGCTCCGCGACGGGCGCGCCATCGGTCACAACACCGATTGGTGCGGCTATCAGAAACCCTTCCGGGACGCGCTGCCGGATGGCGGCCGGGGGACGATCGTGCAGGTGGGCGCCGGCGGGGCCGGTGCGGCGGTCGCGTACGCCACGTTGGATCTGGGCACCCCGACGGTGATCATCCACGACGTGGACCGCGACCGCGCCCAGGAACTGGTCGACCGGATGGCCGGCATCTTCGGGCCCGATCGGGTCCGGGTCGGCGAGGACCTGGCCGAGTCGCTGGCCGGTGCCGAGGGCCTGGTGAACGCTACCCCGATGGGAATGGCGACCCATCCGGGCTGTGCAGTCCCCACTGAGTTGCTGAGGCCCGACCTGTGGGTCTCGGAGATCGTGTACTTCCCACTACACACCGAGTTGCTGATCCGAGCCCGAACCGCGGGTTGTCGGACGGTGGACGGCGCGGGAATGGCGGCAGAACAGGCCGTCCGCGCATTTGAGCTGTTCACGGGCGTCACACCCAATGGCGCCCGGATGCACGCTCTGGTCCGGGAATGGGTGTCCGGACCGACGGAGGACCCAATTCGAGCGCCAATGGAGGCGAGATGAGCACTGAACACAAGAAGACCCCGGGCCGGGCTGCGATTGCTTCGTGGATCGGGTCGGCATTGGAGTATTACGACTTCGCGGTGTATGGCACGGCTGCGGCGTTGGTGTTGAACAAGCTGTTTTTCCCGCCGGAGTTGCCGACGGGTA
>JASGEZ010000093.1:0-22295 GCA_047605905.1 Microlunatus sp. | reverse complement strand
GACATCGACGGTTTCCAGTCCGAAGACCGTCAGCTCGCCCTCATGAATCTCTGCCGTCCAGCCATCGTTCGCAGCCGAGAACGGAACAAGCACTTCCAGCCGACTCTTCCGTCCAACCAGCAGAAGTGCCGGATTCCCAGGATCAACAAGCGTGTCTCGATACTCTGTTTCGTCGGGTCCATCGTCCAGATCAGGGTAGTGACGGGGATCTTCGGCCTGGGCGGCCCCAAGTCCGGCGACGTCCACCCGGACGGAGCCGTTGTCTTCAGTGAAACTGACGATCGTTGGGAGAGCTGTGTCGTTCGTCTGGATGATAGGGGGCCCCGCCTCGGCACTGAGATTGCCGTTGACAGTGGCGTACCAGCGCAGACCATGGATCGAGGTGGTGGCGAGTTCCTGCATTAGGTCAGCGGTCGCCAGCCCCACGCGCCCCCTCGTTGCGGTGCTCTCCGAGTCGTTAGCATCGACCCAGAGGTCGAGCGTCTCGGCGTCGAAACCACGCAAAGCCGCGGCGGAAACTGTGGCCGACGCAGCGCGGTCGCCAACCAGCATCGATGCAGAGACCTCGCGCTGGCTACTGCGGCCGACGAGAACTAGCGCAGCCAACGCCACATCGCCGTTGGTCGGCACTTCGAGCGTGATGTCCCACGCCTGGTCGTCGCGGGAGATGTCCAGCAGACGCCAGCCATCGTTTGACGGACTCAGTAGGGCTGGGACCGATCCTGCATCGGCTGCAACTCGATCATCGCGCTGTGCGTCGGAGTTCCGGTTGCGGGTACCCGGGAGTATACGACCCACAACACGGCCAAGTATCGACGTCATCGAAGACTCTCCGGATGGGACCTTGATGCTACGACCTCGACCTGCACTACCAACTACCTCCGCCACTCGAGCACTCCTGGCCGTGCTTGACCGCACCATTGTCTACCAGCACGACCTGTGCTCTTGGATTTGAGCTCTGAGTGGCGGAGGTCGAACATGACCTTGTTCAAGCCGTTGGTGAGCGGAGACCTTCATCCGTGTCGGATGTCGATGATGTGACGTGTCTGGTTGGGCAGTAGCAGGTCCGTCGGGTCGGGCGACGACTGCTTGGCATGGACCTGAGAACATCCACTGTTCACCTGTCAGTCGTTGTGCCAGGCGGTGCGGTGAAACGGCCCCGTGGGGGCGAGATCTGGATGCAGCCCGAACGGCGGGCCTGCTTCGACAGGCGGCCTACGGCCGGAAGAAGCGTAGCTCGCCGGGACAACTCAGCCGTATCGCTCTTTCCAGTAGCAGTCCATCTCCCCGACGCTCTTGAGCTTCTTACGGACTGCGCGGCGGAGGGTTGCCGATGCCTCGATGTCGGCTGCAGGAACGCAAGCCAGACTGACGTCGAGGCGCCGGATGGCGAAACGGACTTGCGATGCCTGGACAGATTCGCCCATCACCAGGTTCAGCAACACCGTCCGGTCTTCAATCTCCTGTGGGGGCGCCGGCAATGCGGGCAGATAGTAGGCGCGCGGCACGACGGCGAACTGTTCGACCGAGGTGAGTGTCAAGATCTGCATCTGCTTCGGCGGCATCAGCCACAGCCCGGGTGCAGGATCGAGCGATTCAGCAGCCCTCAGGTCAGCCAGTGCCGACTGATCCACCTTCCAGGTTGGTGTCAGCGTAAGACTCGATTCGGGCGCCCGCCACAGCCAAGTACCCCAAGCCGTCGGAACGAGGAAAGCGGTGACGACCAGTGCGGCCAGCAGCCTCGTCAGCTGTCGCGGTGGTGGAGATCCGCCTCCGGGAAGCGTCACGAGGAGCCCGACCAGAACTGCGGTCGGCAAGGTGATGAGCAACCGCCATATCACCGGCCCAGCGCCCGTCAGCGCATTGGCGAGTTCGAACATCCCCGGCAGGATCGTGACCATCGTTACCAGCACGCCGCAGGCCAGCACGATGCCGGCGGGACCCGGTACCAGGCGCGGCACTAGGAGCAGCGCAGCCATCGCAAGCAGGACTTTCGGCAGGCCGCCACCGAAGGCGATATCGAAAGCGGCCGTGGCGCCGATGAAGTAGAGATCGCCGCCACCGCTTCCGATGTCCGCCGGGCCGAATGCCTGGACCAGTCCATTGACGAACGGCGCCACAAGGAACACGACGGCTCCGGTCGCCAATGATTGCGAGCGTAGCAACAACGCGGCTGTGAGAGCCGAGAACGAGATGACGGGGGCCACCAACGCCGAGGTGGTGGTCAGCCCGACGAAGGCGATCCCGGCCGCACCCAAGAGCACCAGATCCGAACGGCGGGCCTGTCGGATCACTCGTGACAACAGCAGCCAGACCATCGGGAGCACGATGGCGTACGCGGCGGCCTTTCCCTGCCAGATGCGACCGATGGAGTAGTCGCCGACCACGATTCCCGCGCTGGCGAGGACGAACACCATCGCGGCGGCCATGGCCAGTGCGTGCCGCCTGGTTCCCCAGGCTCGCATGAGCCGCCACATGGTCCAACCGGCGAGCGCGCCGAGCAGGGGCACTAGCACGAGATAGCAGAGAGTCGGAGCCTGGATGCCCAGGGCGTGCGCCAGCACTCCCTGTCCCGCCTCGACCGATGCCGTAGGGAACCCGCCGCCGAACGACCCTCGTTCGGTGTTCGGACTGAACATCGTGTCTCCGGTGACGACTGTGCCGTGCTCGGCGACCCAGGTGGCCCGGTTCACGTAGTAGACGTCGTCAGCGTTCGGCCTGAGCAGATGGCTGCCGAACACCCCGAGACCGAGGCTCATGGCGAGAGCGGCCCAGTGTGACCGATGACCCGGGGCAGCCGCGGGCACGGACGAACGATGCTGCTCTGGCTCCGGTCGTAGCCACGGCAACAGCTGTACTACCACGATGCCGATCGCCACAAGAGCGGCCGGCCATGCGCCCCATAGCTGTCGACCGGCGACCAGGGCAACGAACACCACGGCGCCGCCGACCAGAATGCGCCAGTCGAGCCAACGCGCGGCCGGTGACCGTACGATCCGCGGCTGCTGAGGTACCTGCGGGGCGGTCGCAGTGCGGTGGCCGTACCAGGCGATGACCAGAACCGAAAGCGTAATCAGTGGCCAACCAGTCCACAAGATGGAGAACCCACCGATCAGCGCCAACTCGTAGAAGATGGTCCAGCCGGCAAAACAGAGCACTATCCCGTCGCAAGCGCCATCGATGGCCAGCGGCCACCACGGCTGCACCTGTTCGGGCGACGGGGGGTGAAAGCCCGGCGGGGCGTCGTCAGCCTCCAACAACGGCGAGGAACGCTCTTGCACGTCATCCATTCTGCAAGTCGGCGACGCGATCAACGATCATCGTCATGTGGGCCGGGCAGGAGATGCTTGGCAACGGAGCAATCCCCTGTGTCACCTTCGATGTCGCGGGGAACCGGCAGCGAGGCAACGAACTCGCCTTTTGGACGGGGCGGTCCGTCGGTCGCAACGGCGTCGGAGATGGCCAGCCGTCTGGCTAGCTGCTGGACCTGCACCTGCATGGCGCGTTGCCCGAAGTAGAGGCTCATGGACGTGACAGCGAAGACGACCACCAAGATGTACAAAACTAGATCGGTGCCTCGTCCGACACCGACGAACTCTGCCAATGCCTGGGGAATGTCGGGATCGAGGACGAAGGCAATGGCCGCGATCGCGAGCGCCAGCGCCGCAATGCGCGAGCCAGCACGCAGACCGGCCCTGCTGCGCTGCCGGAACACGAACACAAGCAAGATGACGAAGCATAGGATCAGGAGCGGTTTTATGATCATGATCTGCATCAGTGAGGACCTCGCAGAAACCTGTTCAGCAGGATGTCAATGCCGATATTGATGGAGTTGATCGAGTGCTGTCCTTTGGAGAGAGAGTAGTCGCTGTACTCAATCGTGACCGGAAACTCCTCAACCACGGCCTTGATTTCCACGGCTCTGGTCAAGAACTCGGTAGCCCAGGCCATATCCGTCATTCGCAGGTTGAGGGCCTCAGCAAAGCGGCGATTGAAGACGCGAAGGCCGTTGTGGGCGTCGGTGAGGGTCAGCCCCGTTGACAGTCTTTCGAACCACCGGGCAGCGATCAGCAGGAGTCGTCTGGTGCGACCCATATTCACGGCATCACCAAGGAAGCGGGAGCCGAGTAGGACGTCGACCGAGCTGTCACGCATATGGTCGATCATCGCGACAGCGTCCTCGACGCGGTGCTGGCCATCAGCGTCGAAGGTCACGAAATAGCGGGCGTCGTCGTCAAGCAGGGCGAAATCGATACCGGTCTGGAGCGCACCACCGGCACCCATGTTGATGGGATGCCTGACGATTCTGGCCCCCGATGCCCGAATCTCGGCGGCCGAGCTGTCTGTGCTGCAGTCATCCACCGCCACGACATTCGGAAAACGAGTCAGCAACTGTTCGAGCACGCTGCGGACGACTGACGCCTCGTTGTACGTCGGCACGATGATCCAGACGTCGCCGTAGCGCATGTGCGGGTAGCCCTTGGTTGTCGATCGGTCGTCAGTTTCTCGCGCCATATGATACGAGTCGAGAACGATGACCAACGTACCGGACGTTTGCGTAGTACCGGCGGATTTCGAGGGGGAGTGGTGAGGCAGCGGCGAGCCGTGGCTGTGCTCGGCTACGGCGAAGAACCGCTGCTGCTCGCCTGCTTGCGAGCCATCGGCCGGCAACTCTCGCCCCAGGATGAGTTGATCTTGGTCGACAACGGGATCTCACCGCGGCTGCGCGAATCCGCCGCTGGTATGGGCGCGGCGGTGCTCGGCGATGGACGCAACACCGGGTTCGCCGGCGGGTGCAATCGTGCGGCTGCCGAGACGGACGCGGGTGTGCTGGTGTTCGTGAACTCCGACGCGATCCTCCGTCCCGGAGCGCTGGATGCGTTGACCGCACCACTTGCCGACCCGACCGTCGGAATCGTCGGCGGCTGCCTGCGGCTGGCGGATCGTCCCGAACTCGTGAACTCCGTCGGCAATCCGCTCCAGTTCCTCGGTTTCACCTGGGCGGGGCACTGCGGTGAGCCGGCGGCCGAGCACCTGGCGGCAGGGCCGGTGACCATCGCCACCGGGGGGTTGTTCGCCATCCGCCGCACTACGTGGGATGGGCTCGGCGGGTTCGAGCCCGACTACTTCGCCTACCACGAGGACACGGATCTGAGTCTGCGTGCTTGGCTGTCCGGCTATCAGGTGCGAGTCGAACCCGCCGCCGTGGCGGACCATGCCTACGAGTTCTCGCGCAATCCCCGCAAGATGTACCTGGTCGAGCGCAATCGGCTGATCACGGTGCTGTGTGACTACCCGACCCCAGTGCTGCGTCGCGTGCTGCCGATGCTGCTGGCGACGGAGCTGCCGCTGACTGCGATGGCCGTCGTCAGCGGTTGGGGACGTCAGAAGGCGGCGGCCTGGTGGTGGATATTGCGGCGGGGGCGTTGGTTGGCTCGACGCCGCGCCGTCGTCCAGCGGAGTGCGCGGGTGTCACCTGCCACGATCGCCGATCTGCTCACGGCCGAGATCGACCCGCCCATGGTCGCCCACCCGCCCGGGATGCGGTTGCTCAACCGAGTGCTCAGGCGCTACTGGCGGTGGGCGCAGAGTTCCCTGCATCGACCCGACGAGACAGTCCGATCAGGTGCACGACGACGCCCAGCAACGGACCCGCGAGCAGGCTCCAGATGACTCGCTCCGTCACCGGCAGCGGGAGGAACAGCAGCAGGATCGCCGTCGCGGTGGCGGTGACCCAGCCGCAGGCGAAGAGCTGGTGGCGATGGAGCGCGAGCGCGAACATCCCGGTCAGCGTCAATGTCGCCAGCAACCCGGCCGAGACGGTCAGCATCGCGAGTGTGCCGCCATCGAGGGCGTACTTCCCGCCCAACAGGGCCCGGAAGAGCCACGGCCCGACCAGGTAGGCGAGCCCGGCGCCGGCCGCGGTGACGCCCAGGACCGGTCCGACCGTGCGCAGGAGAGCCGATCGTCCCAGGTGGAGCGTGCGCAGGAAGTAGGTGAGCGCCACCCCCTGAAGCGACGTCAGCGGAACCAGCAACGGTGCCCGGGTCAGCGAGATGCCGAGGATCAGTCCGGCCGAGGTGGCCAGTTCTGCCGCGCTGGACGTGGCCGAGATCAAGACCGGGAATCCGACCATCAACAGGGCGCTCGCCGACGACGCCAGGGATGCGATCGAGTAGTTGCGCAGCAGCCTCAGACTGGTCGTCGCACTGCGTCGTGCGGCGGCCTGACGCAGGCTCGGAAGGATCAGTGCCACCACCCAGGCAGCAGCCGGGAGCCCGGCCGCGATCGCCAGACCGTCGAGACTGCTGTACCACAGCAGCGCCAGACCGAGCAGCACGAGTCGCGCCGTTGCCTCCCAGAACACCAGGCCGGCGACCGCCCGCCACCGTCGAAGACCGGTCACCACACCCCAGAGACCGAGATGCCCGGTGTAGGCAAGACAGGCCAGCGCAGCGACGAGGACCAGCGGTGCGTCCTCGTGCAGGATCCGGGGTGCCCACAACGGGGCGCTGCCGAGGGCGACAACCGCGATGATCGTGCCGTAGCCGAGCGCGACCAGCACGATGGAGGCGCCGCGGCGGTCTTCGGGCGGATAGTGGCTGGCTCGTGTCGCCTCGGAACTCACCCCCGTGGCGACTCCGTACAGGCCGAACAAGAGTGCCCAGAAGACGAGGAACGTGGCATTCTCGTGTGGGCTCAGCACGTGCGCCGCGACCAGCAGGGTGACGTAGCCAGTAGCAGCCGAATAGATGCTGCTGAGCCCTACGATCGTCGCCGAGCCTCGGGCAATCGTGGGGCTGGACATTGAGGCGCATGATGCCATATGTGCGCAAGCAACGTCGCTGGTTCCGCTACTAGTGAAAGTCGAGGTCGGAGGACCGCGTAGGCTCCGATGACCGCCGGCTCCGGTGCCGAGTGAGGTGGGCAACTCGACTGCATATGAGTGAGATTTCCTCTCGCCCAGCAGGCACGGTGTGATCGTCGCGGCCCCGCAGCCGATCGAGATCAACGGCCGGCGAGACTCTTCACGACCCGTTCCGCGCTGCCGCCCAGGCCGTAGCGCTCGGTCAACCCAGCGAATGCCTCCGGCTGAGCGGGTACCGTCGGCAAGGTGAGGGCGTCCTCGGTGATGCCCAGGTCGAGGTCACCGGCCACGGCGACGACCGTGGGCGCCACCGCCAGGTAGTCGATGGCCTGGCCGAGCTTCGACCGCACACCGGGGCTGATCCTGGTCGAGGACTCGCTGGCGGCCGCGAGGATGTCGGACAGTCCGCCGTAGGAATTGATCAGCGAAGCCGCGGTCTTCTCCCCGATCCCGGTCACTCCCGGCAAGCCGTCGGAGGGATCACCGCGCAACACGGCGAAGTCGATATAGCGGGCGGCCGGGATCCCGTACTTGGCCCGGACCCAGGCGTCGTCGACCTGCTCGTGCTTGCCCACGCCGCGGGCGGTATAGAGAACCCGGATCTGCCGGGCGTCGTCGACCACCTGGAACAGGTCCCGATCGCCGGTGACCACGTCGACCGGCATGGTGGCCTTGGCCGCGAGGGTTCCGATCACGTCGTCGGCCTCGTAGCCGTTCAGCCCGACCACCGCGATCCCGAGTGCGTCCAGGACCTCGCGGATGATCGGCACCTGCACCGCGAGATCGTCCGGGGCCTGTTCCCCTTCGGTGTCCGCCGAGGCCGACATCTCCGCCACGACCGAGTCGCCCGCTCCGGCGACCCGATGTGCCTTGTAGCTGGGGATCAGCTCCACCCGCCACGCCGGCCGCCAGTCATTGTCCCAGCAGCACGCCAGATGCGTGGGCTGGTAGCTCTCGACCAGCCGGGCGATGAAGTCCAGCAGCCCTCGCACAGCGTTGATCGGGGTCCCGTCCGGGGCTCGAAACGAGTCAGGCACCCCGAAGAAGGCCCGGAAGTAGAGAGAGGCCGTATCCAAAAGCAGCAATCTTTGCGATCCCACGGGAAGATCCTGGCACGATACGGCCATGGAAGCCTTGGACCGGCGTATTCTTTCGCTTCTTGCCCGTGATGGCCGCATGTCTTACACCGACATCGGCAAGGAAACCGGGCTGTCCACCTCTGCCGCGCAGCAGCGGGTCCGCCGGCTCGAGCAGCGCGGCGTCATCAAGGGATATCGGGCGGTGCTGGACTCCGCTCGGCTCGGGCACTTCGTGACGGCATTCGTCGCGATCAAACCCTTCGACCCGAGCCAGGCCGACGACGCACCTGAGCGACTGGCCGGGATCGAGGAGATCATCTCCTGCTACTCGGTGGCCGGTGAGCCGAGCTATCTTCTGAAGGTGCAGGTGGAGACGATGGCTCACCTGGAAGCGCTGCTCGCCAGGATCCGCGCCGAGGCGAAGTGCTCGACACACACCACTACGGTGCTGTCGACCGCTTACGAGAACCGTCCCGAGATCTCCTGACGGCGCCGACACGTCATCACATGCCGTCGGGGTGGGCTGACCCCCGTTGATGGCCCGGACGCTCGCTGGGCGTCGGCGCAGCGAGTAGAGCCGTGCGTCCCTGTGGCAGGTGCGGTCCTCTGCGGGTGAGTGGAGCTCAGGGTTCAGGGCGTGAGCGTGGGGAAATCAGTGTTTGCGGGCCAGTACACAGAACTCGTTGTACGTGAACACCGTTCCGACGATCCGAGGGAACGGGAAACTATACGACTTGACCACTTCGAGACCTGCCTGGTTTGCCATCACCTCGAGGTCACGACCGGAGGTGAAGCGCACGTGCGTCTCGTCGCTCGCGTAGCCACGTTCTTGGGGGCAGATGAACATCACCAGGCCGCCGCCCCGCAACCAAGGAAGGTACTCCTCGAGGAGGCGCTGCCCGCCCTCGGCGTCGATGTGCTCAATGACGTGGGCGAATAGCAGGGAATCGAATGCGGCAGACCTCGAAGATGGGCTTGCTGCCCACTCGTCGACAGTGTATGCCTGCAATCCTCGATCGCGAGCAATGCCGATCGAGGTTTCGTTGTGATCCACACCCACTGATCCAGGGTCGAGATACCGTAGGTTTCGGCCAATTCCGCAGCCTATGTCGAGAGTCCGACCCAAGCCCTGTCGCTGCAGATTCCAGCGATAAGGGGCCTGGACATTGAGCAGGCGCTTCCACCACGCAGATTCGCGGATTCGCAGCCGGTCTGTGTAGCTTTCAGACGTGGTGTCATCCGAAGGCATAGGGTCTCCTGTGATAGGTCATGGGCGTCAGGTGCCAGCCACATATCGTGCGGATATGCCACTGACTGTATCGAGTCTTCCAAGCAGCGGTCGCGGCGCCGCGCCAAGCAGGTATGGGTGCCCGCCGGCCCATGAGCTGGTGCGACCACCGCCGTGACCTGCTATTCGCGGCCGGGTGACACACCGCAGCAGCCGGTACGCTCGCTGCGTGTCCATCGCGCCCCGCCACAGCCGGTGGCTGCGTGCTGGTATCGCGGTTCTCGCCGGTGTGCTGACCGGACTCGCCTGGGAGCCGTACGGACTCTGGTGGCTGCTGATCATCGGGCTGCCGGCACTCACCATCCTGGTCCGGAGCGTCACGAATCCCCACACCGCCGGAGCGGGCACCAAGCCCCGTCGAGGTGCCTTCGCTCTTGGCTATCTGTACGGACTGGGACTGCTCGGCATCTCGATCAACTGGGTCTACGTGCTCGGGATCTGGGTCGCGGTGCTGCTGATCGCGTTCGAAGCGTTGTTCTTCGGGTTGCTGGGTCTCACCCTCTACCTCACCTCCTCGTTGAGGTGGTGGCCACTGGCAGCCGCCCTGTGCTGGTCGCTGATCGAGTTCACCTACGCCCGGGTGCCCTTCGGCGGTTTCGGTTGGGTGCGACTGGCCTATGCCGTGGTGGACACGCCGCTGGCCGGCTTCCTGCCGCTGATCGGCGTTGCCGGCGTCTCGTTCCTGGTCGCTGCGCTCGCCCAATTCGTCGCCCATGCAGTCCTTCTCCTCGCAAACCGACGCTCTGACCTGAGGCGGGCCGTTCGGAGGACGCTCCCGTACGGGGTAGTTGCCGCGGCCATCGTGCTGATCGGTCTGGCCCTGCCGTGGGTGCCGTTGACTCCCGCCCATAGCTCCCGGACCATGCAGGTCGGCATCGTGCAGGGCAACGTGCCGGGCAAGGGGATCGAGGCCCTCGGGCGGATGCGGTCGGTGACCAACAACCACCTCAGCGAAACCATCGACCTGATGGTGAGAGCGAGACTCGGCCAGGTCCCGATGCCGGACGTCATCCTGTGGCCTGAGAACTCCACCGACATCGATCCACGCGCCGATCCGGTCACCGAGCGCACGGTGCAGGCGGCAGCGACGATCGCCGATCGCCCGATCCTGGTCGGGGCGGTGATGAATGGTCCCGGTCCTGACGAGCGGCAGACCGCGGCACTGTTCTGGGACCCGCGAGTCGGGGTGATGGATCGCTACAACAAGCAGAATCTCGTGCCGTTCGGCGAGTGGATCCCGTTCCGTGACCAGTTGCTGCCGCTGGTCCCGGTCCTCGCCAAGGTCGGGGCCCAGTCGGTCGCCGGAACGACGCCCGGAGTGCTGAAGGTCGCGGTCGACGGGCAGCCGGTCAAGGTCGGCGTGATCATCTGTTTCGAGCTCGCCTACGACTCGACCGTGTACGCGACTTTGACCGACGGCGCCCAGCTGCTGACCGTGCAGAGCAACAACGCGACGTACGGCGGCACCGGGCAGATCGATCAGCAGTTCGCCATCACGCGGGCCAGGGCAATGGAGACTCGCCGGGAGATCGCAGTGGCAACCACCAACAGCGTGTCGGGGTTCATCGATCGGGACGGCAGCGTCGTGCACCGTACGGACGAGTTCACGGCCGCCTCGATGGTGGTGCCGATGCCGCTGCGTACCGGGCTGACGCCGGCTGTCGTCGTCGCACCCTGGCTCGACCGCGGTCTGGCCCTGGCGGCCGTACTGGCCTGCATCCTCGGATTCGCCCAGCAGCTGCGCCGGTCTCTCCGGACCGGGAACCTTGCTCCGGTACGGCAAGATGGGCATCCAGCGACAGTCGTCGATTCGGAGGCAGTGCGGAAATGAGTGACGATCTCGGTCGTGTCCTGGTGATCATCCCGACCTACAACGAGCGGGAGAACATCGATATGATCACCTCCCGGCTGCGCGCCGCCGTGCCGTCCGCGCATGTCCTGATCGCCGACGACAATTCCCCGGACGGCACCGGGCGGCGGGCCGACGAACTCGCCGCGACCGACGACCACATCCAGGTGCTGCACCGGCTCGGCAAGGAGGGCCTCGGGGCGGCGTACCTGGCCGGCTTCGCCTGGGGTCTGGAGCGTGGGTACGACGTGCTGGTCGAGATGGACGCCGACGGCTCCCACCAACCGGAGCAGCTACCGCTGCTGCTGGATGCCTTGCGCGACGCCGACATGGTCAAGGGGTCCCGCTGGGTGCCGGGCGGCAAGATCGTCAATTGGCCCAAGTCTCGGGTGGCGATCTCCAAGAGCGGCAGCCTGTGGACCCGGATGATGCTCGGCGTACCGCTGAAGGACGCCACCGGCGGCTTCAACGCCTTCCGCGCCGATACCTTGCGGGGCATCCGGTTCGACCGGATCGCCTCGGCCGGCTATTGCTTCCAGATCGACCTGGGCTGGCGCTCGCTCAAGGCCGGCTATCGAGTGGTCGAGGTGCCGATAACGTTTGTCGAGCGGGAGTACGGTCAGTCCAAGATGAGCCAGCAGATCGTCGCCGAAGCCCTGATCCGGACCACCTGGTGGGGCGTGAAGCACCGGGCCGGCCAACTTCGTGGGCTGGCGGGCCGTGCTCGTCCGGGAAAGAAGCAGAGCGAGTTGCCCTGACCATGTCCCATCCGTCGGCCCCTCAGCGTCGCAGCAGCTGGATCCTTCCGCTGGTGCTGGCGGTCATGGTCGCGCTGCCGTTCGCCGAGATCTATCTGTTGGTCCAGCTGGGCCACGTCATCGGCGTGTGGTGGACGCTGCTGATTCTGGTCGGTGAGGCAATGCTCGGCGCATGGCTGGTCAGGCGGGAGGGCGGTCGTGCCTGGTCGGCGCTGAACAGCGCCTTCGCCAGCGGCAAGATGCCGACCGGTGAACTCGCCGACACGGCGTTGGTGCTGGTCGGCGGTGTGTTGCTGGTGATGCCCGGATTCATCACCGATGTCTTCGGTCTGCTCTTCCTGCTGCCGTTCACGCGTCCGCTGGCCCGCAAGGTGCTGGCGTTCTTCATCGCCCGGCGGATGAACCGGATGGGATTGTCGACCGTTGTGATCCGCCGCAGCGACGGGACGGTCATCCAGGGCGAGACTATCGAGGGCGAAACAGTGCCCGACAGTCCTCGTCCGTCGGCCCCTGGCCCCGAGAATCAGGCGCCGTCCTCCGGCCCGGTCATCATCGCCGGCGAGATCGAGGAGCAGCCGGAACGCTGATCAGGGTGCGCCTTCCGAAGATCGCTACCAGCTGAAGTCTCAGGCGCTCCTGCGCGAGTTCATGCCGGCGTAGTTCGGGCCGAGTTCACCGGACCGCAGCAGATCCAGTCGCTCTGCCAGCAGATCCTCGAGTTCGGCGATGCTGCGGCGCTCGCGCAGCATGTCCCAGTGCGTACGGGCGGGCTTCTCTTCCTTGGCCTCGGCGCGGTAGCCGTCCGAGCGCAGCGACTCGGCACCGCAGCGCGGGCACTCCCAGACCGCAGGCACCTCCGCCTCGGCGGCGAAGGTCAGATTGAAGTGATGCTGACGGGGGCAGTCGAAACCGACCTCACGTCGCGCCGCGAACTCGACACCTGCCTCGTCTTCGAAGCTCTTCGCACCAAGTCCGGTGCCTCGCAAAGAACGATCTGCCATGTCTTCCTCCTGACGGCCTGCAACCCGACGAACGGGCCCTTCACTTCAAGCACAACTCGCGGGGTCGGCCGAATGTTCCAGCCTACGTCAGGCAACCTCGGCAGCATCGGCCGTTCGACGGTCGGACGGCGGTTGCACGAAGCTCAGCCAGATGGCGCCCGCAAGCAGCACCAGTGCTATCCCGACGATACCCATCCGATCCGAGGAGAACACCCCTGAGAAGAAGGCAAACAGTCCAGGCGCCAGAAACGACACGGCCCGGCCTGTGGTCGCGTACAGGCCGAACAACTGCCCTTCCTGCTGCGGTTTGGCCAACCGGGCGAGGAAGGACCGTGAGCTGGCTTGGGCCGGTCCCACCCACAGGCACAGTGCCAGACCGAAGATCCAAAAGACCGTCTGGCCGGAGGCGAACAGCAACACCATGGCCGAGATCACCAGGCCACCGAGGGAGAGCAGGATGATCCGTTTTGGTCCGACCCGATCCTCCAGCAGGCCGCCGCTGAATGCGCCGGCCGCGGCGACCACGTTGGCCGCGACGCCGAACATCACGACCTCGGATGCGGACAGCCCGTAGACCGACACCGCAAGCACGGCGCCGAAGCTGAACACCGCCGCCAAGCCGTCGCGATAGACCGCGCTGGCGAGTAGATACCACACCACATGCCGGTCGGTCCGATACAGGGTCCGTACGTCGGCGATCAGCTTCTTGTACGAGGCCACGAAGCTCACCCGCCCGGCCTGGATCGGCGGCACCTCGGGCACGGTGATCAGGACTGGAATCGCGAAGATCGTGAACCACGCGGCGACCACCAAGGCCAGCACCCGATAGCGCAACCCGTCTTCGGAGGTCACCCCGAACAGCCCGACCTCGGGGGAGATGAACAGCACGAACGCCGCGAGCAGCACCACGATGCCGCCGAGATAGCCGCTGCCCCAGCCGAGCCCGGAGATCCGGCCGATCGTCGCCGGAGTGGACACCTGATGAAGCATCGCGTTGTAGGACACGTACGCGAGCTCCATGAACACCGAGCCGGCGGCCATCAAAATCAGGCCGAGCCAGAGGTACGCGACATCGTCTTTGACGAAGTAGAGCCCGAGCGTGGAAACGATGACCAGCGCGCTGTAGATGCCGAGACTGCGCCGCCGGTGCCCTCCGGCATCCGCCCGCTGCCCGGTGACGGGGGCGAGCCCGGCGATCAGCACACCCCCGGCGGCCGTGGCGATGGCCAGCCAGGTGGCGCCGGAGAGCCCAAAGGCGGCATCGGGTCCGCCGACACCGTTGGCCAGATAGGGTGCGAAGACGAAGGTGACCACGATCGTCGAATATGCCGACGATCCCCAGTCCCACAGTGCCCATGCGACGACTGCTCGTTTGGGCTTCGCGGGCGGGGGAACGGTGAACCCCTCCGGCCCCGCGGGCATGCTCATCCGGCCGCCTCGGTCCAGCGGTTGCGGCGCATCAGCACGGACTTGAGGGTGTCGGGGCGGTCGGTGAAGATGCCGTCCACGCCGGCATCGATCAGCCGCTCGAGTTCCGGTTCGTCGTCGATGGTCCAGATGTGCACCTGTTTGCCGTGCTGGTGCGCGGTCTGCAGCAACCGATCGGTCAACAGTTCCAGCTGGATGCCGAACACCCGCCGATCCGCCGGCATCTGCAAGACCGGAGCCGGGGAGTCGAGCACGGCGGTCAGCCATGGTGTGAAACAGTTGATGGAGATCCCGGCCGACGATGCTGCCGACGCGGCGCGGTTTCCGAGCAGCCGACGGAGCCGATGCAGCCGGCGGATGCCGAAGGAGCTGACACAGACCCGGTCGTACGCATCGTGCTCGGCGATCACTCGAGCCAACTCCTCGACTGCCGGGGCCGATTTGGCGTCGATGTTGAACCGCGCCGTGGGAAACGCCTCGAACAGCTCGGCCAAGGTCGGGATCGGGTCGATGCCATTGATCCGGGCGCGACTGACCACCTCGTACGGCAGTTCGGCGATCAGCCCGGTTGCGTCGGTGACCCGATCGAGATGCTCGTCGTGGAAGGCGACCAGCACCCCGTCGCGGGTGGCGTGTACGTCGGTCTCCAGGTAGCGATAACCGAGTCGCGCCGCCTGCTCGAAGGCATACCGGCTGTTCTCGCGGCCGATGTTGGGCGTGTAGCGCGCCCCGCCACGATGAGCGAAGGCGAGGAAATCGGCGTCGAAGTAGCTGTACTCATCGGCCCGCATGATGACACCCCAGCCTGCCCCAGAGGTGTCCGGGGCAGCGCAGACGAGGAGGGAAACGCGCTCAGTCGGTCTGGTCGCGCCACGCCTTGGTGCCGGCCTCGGCCGCCACCTTGAACTGTTGGAATCGGCGCTGGGCCATCTCCGTCGGGGACTCCTCCAACTGCTTGATCCAGTCGCTTGCTGCCTGCGCCAAGGCGGTCGCGGCCAACGCGGCACCGGCCATCAACACCACACCTCCGACGCACAGCAAGATCGCTCCCGAGGAGAGCAGCTTGCTGTTGACGTGGAGGGCAGGACGAGAGTTCGAGCTCATGTGTTCCCCTTCTTCGGTGAGTGGCTCTGCGGACAGGCTAGTGGCCGCCTCCGACGACTGGGAAGGGTGGTGCTCAGCGCTGGGCGTGTACGCCGGGGAGGCGATCCAGTAGGGACGCTCCGACCTCGGGCATCCAGAAGGGGATGCCGAGAAGGAGCAGGTAGGAGTAGGCGAGGCTCCCACAGGTCGCGGAGAAGAGCAGCCAGAAGGCGACCTTCTTGGCGGTCGGCCAGCCGCTGTACTTTTTCATCTCGGCTTTGAGACGGAGCCGCAGCCGGTACGCCCACTCGAACTCACTCGACCAGGTTGCCAGCCCCAGCAGGACCAGTGGAATACCCCCGGGCCCGGGCAACGGGCCGGTGATGATGCCCAGGCAGATCAGCAGCAGGCCGGCGATCGCCACACCGATCCGATAGACCCGCAACTGATGAGGGTTCTGCCGGATGCGGCGACGCCACGCCCAGCGGTCCTCATCGGCTTCGATCAGCACGTGGTGGTGTTTGCCGTGCCCTCCACCAGCGGCCGGCCCCACGCTTGCGATCATTCCCTCGGCGCTGACTGGAGCCCCGGCAGCGATCGGCAGCGCACCAGGGCTGGTGACGCCGGTGCGCTCGGAATCACTCAGATGAGAGCCAGCCAGGTCGGAATCGGCCCGACCAGGACCGGGGCTGTCGGTGGCGCTGACCTCGGAGTCGCGTACGACAGCACTGCTGTCCTCGACGCCGGCTGACATGGCTCAACTCTAGGGGGCACTGTCAGCGCGGCGAAACCGCTCCCGACCACGCCCTGAACCTCACAGCAACCTTTAAGATCCACAGCGTGACGACCATCCTCTCCATTCAGTCTTCGGTGGCATACGGCCATGTCGGCAACAGCGCCGCGACGTTTCCCTTGATGCGGATGGGCGTCGAGGTCTATCCGGTGCTCACCGTGCACTTCTCCAACCACACTCGCTACCCGGGCTGGCGAGGCCCGCTGCTCGCCGCTTCCGACATCGCCGACGTGATCCGCGGGATCGACGAGCGCGGGGCCTTGGGGCGCGTCGATGCGGTGTTGTCGGGCTACCAGGGCGGCGAGGATGTCGGGAAGGTCATCCTCGATGCCGTCGCGCTGGTCAAGTCCCGCAACCCTGCGGCGATCTACTGCTGCGACCCTGTGATGGGAGATGTGGATCGTGACTTCTATGTCCGGCCCGGCATCCCGGAGTTGATGCGCGACGCCGTCGTACCGGCGGCGCAGATCATCACCCCCAACCAGTTCGAACTGGAGTTCCTGACCGGCCGGTCGACCTCGACTGTGGCGGAGGTCGTAGCCGCGGCCGACGCAGTACGGGAGATGGGCCCGCACACCGTGCTCGTCACCTCGGTGGTGCACGAGGCCGCCGACGACGGCAGCATCGACATGATCGCGGTGACGGGGGAGGGCGCCTGGTCGGTGACCACCCCGCTGCTGCCACAGACCTTCACCGGTGCCGGTGACCTCACCACCGCGACCTTCTTGGCCAACCTGCTGTCGAGCGGCTCGGTGGAGGTGGCCATCGGTGCGACTGCGGCAACCGTCTACGGTGTGCTCGCCGCCACCGTGGCATCGGGGGAGTCCGAACTGCAGCTCGTGGCGGCGCAGGATGAGATCGCGGCGCCGTCGCGACAGTTCGCGGTCACTCGGCTGCGCTGACGCTCAGTCCCGGAAGACCTCGATGTTCGCGCCGAGCGCGTTCAAGCGGTTGGCGAGATCCTCGTAGCCGCGGTTGATCACGTACACGTCGCGCAGCATCGATTCACCGCGGGCGGCGAGCATGCAGATCAAGATGCAGACCGCCGGGCGCAGCGCCGGCGGGCAGACGACCTGCTGGCCGCGCCAACGGGTCGGGCCCTCGACGATGATCCGGTGTGGATCGAGCAACTGCACCCGCGCCCCGAGCCGGTTGAGCTCGGTGAGATAGATCGCCCGGTTCTCGTAGACCCAGTCGTGAATGATCGTCTTGCCCTCGGCGGTGGCCGCGATGACGGCGAAGAACGGCAGGTTGTCGATGTTCAGCCCGGGGAACGGCATCGGGTGGATCTTGTCGATCGGTGACTTCAGCTTGGACGGCCGGACCGTGAGATCGACCAGCCGGGTGTGGCCGTTCTTCGCGACGTACTCGTCGCTCAGGGTGAAGTCGAGACCCATCTCATCCAGGATCGCGAGTTCGATCTCGAGGAACTCGATCGGCGCGCGCCGGATCGTCACCTCGGACTCGGTCACGATGGCGGCCGTCAACAGGCTCATCGCCTCGATCGGGTCTTCGGAGGGGGAGAACTCGACATCGGTGTTGATCTGCCGGACGCCTCGGATGCGCAGCGTGGTGGTGCCGATGCCGTCGATCTCCACGCCCAGGTGGGTCAAGAAGACGCAGAGGTCCTGGACCATGTAATTGGGGCTGGCGTTGCGCAGCACGGTTTCCCCGGGGGAGAGCGCAGCCGCGAGCAGTGCGTTCTCGGTGACGGTGTCGCCGCGCTCGGTCAGTGTGATCGGCCTGGTCGGCTCGGTGTCGGCGTCGACGGTGCAGCGATAGAAGCCGTCGGTGGCGACGACCTCGAGGCCGAAGCGGCGGAGCACCTGCAGATGCGGCTCGATGGTGCGGGCACCCAGATCGCAGCCGCCCGCGTAGGGCAGGTTGAAGTCGTCGTAGCTGTGCAGCAGCGGTCCCAGGAACATGATCACGCTGCGGGTGCGGCGGGCGGCATCGACCTTCATCGCGTTGAGGTCGAGCTCGGCCGGCCGGACCAGCTCGAGGTCTGCACCACCGTTGAGCCAGGTCGCCTGGACGCCGACGCTGGTCAGCACCTCGAGGATTCGGTTGACCTCCTCGATTCGGGCGATGCCACGGAATACCGTCCGGCCGCGGTTCAGCAGACTGGCGCAGAGCAGTGCGACCGCGGCGTTCTTGGACGAGCGGACATCGATGCTGCCGGAGAGCTTGGCGCCACCGCGCACCCGCAGGTGGACAGGGCCGCTCGGACCGACCGAGATGAGCGGGGAGTCCAGGGCCGCGGCGATCCGGTTGACCATCTCCAGGCTGAGGTTCTGGTTGCCTGCCTCGATCCGGTGGACGGCGCTCTGACTGGTGCCCAGCACGCTGGCCAGCTGGGTCTGGGTCAGCCCGCGATGCTTGCGCGCGTCGCGGATCAGCGAGCCGATACGGTCCAAGGAGGTTTCAGTCACGGGACATCACGATAACTCATATGTGAGATTTGGTGGCATCACAGTGGTGTCGTCTTGGACACAGTGTCATGGTGGAAACGCTGCGCCGGGCACATCGTCTTCCCGCTCGCGGACCTTGTCTAGAGTAGCGCTCATGAGTGACCACTATGACGTCGTCGTGCTCGGTGCCGGACCCGGCGGGTACGTCGCCGCCGTCCGGTCCGCGCAGCTGGGCCTGCGGACCGCGATCATCGAGCTGAAGTACTGGGGCGGAGTGTGCAACAACGTCGGCTGCATTCCGACGAAGTCCTTGTTGCGCAACGCCGAGATAGCCCACATCTTCAACCACGAGGCGAAGACGTTCGGTATCAGCGGCAATGCCACCTTCGACTTCGGCGTCGCGTGGAAGCGCAGCCGTACGGTGGCTGACCGGATGGCCAAGGGCGTGCACTTCTTGATGAAGAAGAACAAGGTCACCGAATACGACGGCTGGGCCACCTTCACCGACGCCCACACCTTCCGGGTCGAGGGGCCCAAGGGCACACAGACCGTCACCTTCGACAACTGCATCATCGCCGCCGGTGCCACCACCCGGCTGCTGCCCGGCACCACGCTCAGCGACCGAGTGGTCACCTACGAAGAGCTGATCATGACCGAGGAACTGCCCGGATCGATCATCATCGCCGGTGCCGGTGCGATCGGGGTCGAGTTCGCGTACGTGCTGGCCAACTACGGCGTGGACGTCACCATCGTGGAGTTCCTGGACCGGATGGTCCCTCTGGAGGAGCCCGAGGTCAGCGCCGAACTCGCCAAGGCCTACAAGAAGCTCGGGGTGAAGGTGCTCACGGGCACCAAGGTGGAGACCATCGACGACTCCGGCGACCAGGTCAAGGTCACTGTGTCGCCCGCGTCTCGGACGGAGTCCGGCAAAGCCGGAACGGGTGGCGACTCGAAGGTGCTGGAGGCCGACAAGGTGCTGCAGGCGATCGGCTTCGCCCCGCGGACCACCGGCTACGGGCTGGAGAACACCGGCGTCGAGCTCACCGAGCGGGGCGCGATCGCGATCGACGACTACATGCGCACCAATGTCCCGGGGCTCTACGCGATCGGTGACTGCACCGCGAAGATGATGCTGGCGCACGCGGCCGAGGCCCAGGGCGTGGTGGCAGCCGAGACGATCGCCGGTGCCGAGACCATGCCGGTGGACTACGACATGATCCCGCGGGCCACCTACTGCCAGCCGCAGATCGGCTCCTTCGGCTACACCGAGCAGCAGGCCAAGGACCGTGGGTACGAGGTCAAGACCGCCAAGTTCCCGTTCACGGCCAACGGCAAGGCGCACGGGATGGGCGAGGCGGTCGGCTTCGCCAAGCTGGTGGCCGATGCGAGGTACGGGGAGATCCTCGGGCTGCACATGATCGGCCCGGAGGTCACCGAGCTGCTCCCGGAGATGGTGCTGGCTCAGCAGTGGGATCTGACCGCCGACGAGGTCGCGCGGACGGTGCACGCCCACCCGACGCTGTCCGAGGTGCTCAAGGAGGTCGCCCACGGCATCGGTGGGCACATGATCAACATGTAGCCGCCGCGGGCTCGGGTCGATCAGCCGCTGACGTAGCCCTGCAGCTGGTCGCGCTCGAACTCGAGTTGGGTGATGGTCGACTTGACCACATCTCCGATGCTGATGATGCCGCTGAGCTTGCCGTCGTCGTCGACGATGGGCAGGTGCCGGATGCGGTGGTCGGTCATCGTGGACATCAGCGACTCCACCGAGTCGTTGAGATGGCAGGTGCGGACACCTGCGGTCATCACATCGCTGACGGCTGCGGAAAGCACGGCGGCATCGGTGGCCAGCGAACGGACGACGTCACGCTCGGAGACGATCCCGTCGATGGCAGTCCCGTCGTGGGAGACGACGACGGCGCCGAGGTTGTGTTCCTTCAGGAGGACGACGAGATCGCGTACGGAGGCGTCCGGGGCGATGGTGATCACCGCGGAACCCTTGGTCTGGAGAATCTCACGGATGCGCATGGCGAAGGTCCCTTGGGGGTCTGTGGGTCGACAGGGGTCTGTGTGTTCTCTTGTGAACGAAGGTTATCGGTCCGATGTTTGGCTGGCCAGAGTGGTTGCCGAGACCGAAGTCGGCCAGAATGCGGGGATGGCTACCTACCTGACCGGCGACCCCGCCGCCGACGCGCTGCTCGACACCGATCTGAACGCACTGCTGATCGGGATGGTGCTGGACCAGCAGGTTGCGATGGAGAAGGCGTTCAGCGGGCCGGCGGTGATCGCCGAGCGGATGGGTGGGACCTTCGACGTCGCCGCTATCGCGAACCTGCCCGAGGAGGAGTTCGTGGCGCTCTGCACGCTGAAACCGGCCATCCATCGATTCCCGGGGTCGATGGGTAAACGAGTACACCAGGTCTGCCGGGTATTGATCGACTCCTACGACGGCCGAGCCGAGAACGTCTGGGCCGGCGCGCGGACCGGGGCCGAGGTGAAAGCTGCCTTGATGTCGTTGCCGGGCTTCGGTGCCGAGAAGGCCACCATTTTCACGGCCTTGCTCGGCAAGCAGCGTGGCGTGACACCGGCGGGCTGGCGGGATGCGGCCGGAGCCTTCGGCGAGGACGGCGTCTTCCGCTCCGTCGCCGACATCGTCGACCAGGGATCTCTGCAGCGGGTCCGCGAGACCAAGCGTGCGGTCAAGGCGGCCAAGAAGGCTGCCGCCGCATCGTCGTAGAGAGCGCAGAACCCGCCCACGGATGGAAATTGCCGGGCCGTTGGCGGGTCCTGGGTGGAGAACCCGCCCACGGGTGGAAATTGCCGGGCCGTTCCTACGCGGTCAGCGTGAGCCAGGAGTTGGCCGGGCGGCCGACGGTGAGTTGATCGGCCCAGGCGGCGGCGAGGCGGTCGACGGCCATGTCGAAGGACTGTCAGCGGCGGATGAGAGGGTGTTCGGCATGGGACGCAACAACCGCCAGCGACGAGCCGCCAAACAGAAGGCCCGGGCCCGCCGGGGCCCGACAGCGCCGCGACATCGCGGCGCCGAGTCGGAGTTGATCGATGACCTGTTGGGTCAGTTCGATGACTTCAGCCACGAGAGAGGCTGCCAGAACGACGGCGCCATCGGTGCGGCAACTCGCTCTCGGCACCAACAGGTGTCGCAGCCTCCACCGACCACCGGCCGGCGGGCTCGGGACCTCCTGGACCGGCTGCTTCGCTGGGCCGACGCAGAGTTGAGCGCGGACGCCATTACCCGCGCGATGGGTCGGGAGCTGAGTGGTCAGCCGTCGGAGGTGCTGTCGCGGGTCGACGAGCTGGCAAGTCAGTCGCTGCTCCAGCTTGCCGGAGCGCTCTGGGAGCAAGGCTGGCAGCCGCGAGACCTGATCCACGTCGCCGGTCGGCTGGACAAATGGGCTGCGGCGTTGGCGGCGGATCTCTCGGTCGAGCAGCTGCGCCGTTCGGGGCGATTGCCACTCGCGCCACCGTCGTGGCGGGAGCAACTCGAGGCCGCCGGTGATCATGCGGAGACTGCCGGCATCATCAGGTTCTCCACGGAGTCGGACTGGGTGGCGGTGGATCAGCTCCTGACTGCGGGAGCCGCGGCGCTGCCGGCCTGGACGAGTGCGATCCGGCTGCTGGCTCGGATGCGAGTGCTCCCGCCGCTGGCTCCGACGTTGCCGCCGCCCTCGGCCTGGGCACACGCCGCCGATCCGCCACGTCGCGCGGCCCGGCCTGGT
>JASGEZ010000092.1:0-3708 GCA_047605905.1 Microlunatus sp. | reverse complement strand
TGAGCCAGTCCGCGGTGCCGCGAGGGGCCAGCAGACCGAGCAGCACGGTGAATCCGATCGGCACCGCGATGGTGCTGAGCGCGGCGAGGGTCAGCCGGGGAACCAGCAGTCCGGCGGCGCAGCCGACGCCGACCGGGATGAGCTGGATCAGCACACTGCCGATCACCGCCGGCACGGCGCCGGTCCACGGATCGGCCAGCGGCTGAGTGCCTTGGGCGACCGAGACCGCGATGCCGGAGACGACGGCGACATAGACACCCATGATCAAGCCGTAGATCCCGGCGGCGATCCAGCGAGTACGCAGCGGCTCGGCCGTCCGCGAGCGGAAGTCGCCGTCGGAGTCACGCAGGTCGAAGGTCAGCAGCGCGGCCGCGAACGGGGTCAGCACCGAGACCGTGAGCTGGGCGAACGGCGTCACCTCGGCGAAGCTGCGCAGTTCCGAGGGCAGGAAGAAGGCCAGTCCGAAGGCGGCTCCCGCGCCCACCAGAACCGTCGCGATCACCAGCGCAATCCGGGTCTCGCTCGCGAACAATGCCCGGAGGCCATCGCCTACGGTGCTTCTGGTCTTCAACTCCATGCAGCTTTCTCTCGTCCCACGCAAACGTGCTGACTGACGCTACCCCGGTTGCTGACGGAAAACGGCCTCTCGTGCCCCGCGTCGGGCGAGACACGCCGACAGAGCCTGGTTGAGAGTCAAATTCCCGTCACGAAGAAACGTTGGACAGGTCTATCCTTGGCCAGCCATGAGTGAGGATCTGTTCGGTGGGCTGGTGGGCCCGGCTACGGCGCAGCCGGCGCTGGGCGGCAGCCTGGCCGATGCGCGCCGGAGCAACGACCCCAACAACGGCGACGAGGACCTGAGCGGACTGCCACTGGCAGTCCGGATGCGGCCACGCACGCTGGACGAGATCGTCGGTCAGCAGCACCTGTTGGCACCGGGGTCACCGCTGCGGCGGCTGGCAGCCGGCGAGCCGATGTCGGTGTTCCTCTGGGGACCGCCCGGGGTCGGCAAGACCACCATCGCCGCGGTCGTCTCCCGGCAGACGGACTCGAAATTCGTCGAGATCTCCGCCGTCACCGCCGGGGTGAAAGAGGTCCGGGCCGTTCTCGACCAGTCCCGCCGCGATCTGCGGATCGGTCGGCAGACGGTGCTGTTCGTCGACGAGGTGCACCGCTTCTCCAAGACTCAGCAGGATGTCCTGCTGCCCGCGGTGGAGAACCGGCTGGTCACCCTGATCGCGGCGACCACCGAGAATCCCAGCTTCTCGGTGATCTCCCCGCTGCTGTCCCGCTCGCTGCTGCTCACCCTCAAGCCGCTCACCGACGACGACATCTCCCGGCTGATCGACCGGGCCCTGGTCGACCAGCGCGGTCTGCGCGATGGGTACGCGCTCGCCGACGAGGCCCGGGCGACGATCCTGCGGCTGGCCGGTGGCGATGCGCGGCGGGCGCTGACCTATCTGGAGGAATCGGCTGCCGGGGCCGGCGCGGTCGACGCCACCGAGATCACCACCGACATCGTCGAGCAGGCGGTCGACAAGGCGGCGATTCGCTACGACCGCGACGGCGACCAGCACTACGACGTGATCAGCGCCTTCATCAAGTCGATCCGTGGCTCGGATGTGCAAGCCGCCTTGCACTATCTCGCGCGGATGATCGCGGCCGGGGAGGACCCGAGGTTCATCGCCCGCCGTCTGGTCATCCTGGCCAGTGAGGACATCGGGCTGGCCGATCCGACCGCGCTGACCACCGCGGTAGCCGCGGCCGATGCCGTGGCGTTCATCGGGATGCCGGAGGGCCGGATCAATCTCGCCCAGGCGGTCATCGCGCTCGCCCTGGCACCCAAGTCGAATGCGGTGATCACCGCCATCGACGGCGCGCTGTCCGACGTGCACGCCGGCAAGATCGGTTTGGTCCCGCCGCATCTGCGTGACGCGCACTACTCCGGCGCGAAGGAGTACGGGCACGGCAAGGGCTACAAGTACGCCCACGACCATCCGCACGGCATCGCCCGGCAGACCTATCTGCCCGAGGAACTGGCCGATGCCCGCTACTACCGGCCCACTGATCATGGCGGTGAGGCGGCGCTGGCCACCCGGCTGGAGCGAATAGAGCAGCTGCTGGGGCGAGGCAAGGGGTAGGGTTCTCTATCGGTCCGAACTCTGGCCCGCTCCCGCATGCAAAGGAATCTGCGCCCATGACTCTTGGAGGCATCGCCGGCCTGATCGCCGCCATCGCCTTCGTCGCGCTGGTGGGGATGCTCGCCATCCCCTTGTGGAAGCTGGGCCGGGTGCTGGAGGAGCTCCGGTCCCAGGTCCATGACCTCGGCGAGGAGTCGGTCCCGATCCTGACCGAGCTGCAGGACACCGTGCGTACCGCCAACAGCGAGATCGGCCGGATCAGCGAGGTGACCGAGGAGGTTGCCACACTCAGCAAGAACGCCGCGTCGGTATCGGAGAACGCGGCGCAGGTCAGCAGCCTGGTCACCCATGCGGTCGGCACCCCGATCATCAAGGTGCGGTCGCTGGCGTACGGGATCAAGGCGGGCTTCAGCGACAGCCGCAACGGTGGCCGTGAGCTGGAGCAGAGGAAGGGCTGAGCAGTGTTCGGACGCGTTTTCTGGTTCACCGTCGGTGCGGGCGTCACGATCTATGTCGTGATCAAGGCCCGCGACTACATCGAACAGCACAGCCCCGAGGCACTTGCGGGCAAGGTCCAGCAGTCGGTTGTCGATGCCGGCGGCGAGGTCAAGGCCTTCGTGGCCAGGGTCCGAGCTGCTTCGGCCGAGCGTGAGGCGGAACTCCGCGAGACGCTCGGCCTGACCCAGTAGCCCCTGACTCAGTAGCCATCGACCGACTTCCCTCGTGCCCGCATCCGGGACGAGACCCAGCTTTGAGGACGAAACGATGAAAACCGCCGAGATCCGGCGCCGCTTCCTGGACTTCTTCGCCAACCGCGGCCACGAGGTGGTGCCGTCGGCGCCACTGCTCTACAACGACCCCACCCTGCTGTTCGTGAACGCCGGCATGGTCCCGTTCAAGCCATATTTCACCGGGGCCGAGCCGGCGCCGTACGCCCGTGCCACCAGCGTGCAGAAGTGTGTCCGCACCCTCGACATCGAGGAGGTCGGCAAGACCACGAGACACGGCACCTTCTTCCAGATGAACGGCAACTTCTCCTTCGGCGACTACTTCAAGGCCGAAGCGATCAAGTACGCCTGGGATCTGGTCACCACCTCGCAGGTCGCCGGCGGTCTCGGCTTCGACCCGGACAAGGTCTGGGTCACCGTGCTGCACTCCGACGACGAGGCGGCGGCGCTGTGGGCCAACATCGCGGGGCTGCCGGAGCACCGGATCCAGCGGCGCGGGCTGAAGGACAACTACTGGCACATGGGCATCCCCGGACCGGGCGGGCCCTGCAGCGAGATCTACATCGACCGCGGCTCGGAGTACGGTCCCGACGGCGGCCCGATCGTGGACGAGGACCGGTTCCTGGAGATCTGGAACCTGGTCTTCATGCAGGAGGCGCTGTCCGAGGTCCGCTCGAAGGAGGACTTCGATGTGATCGGGCCGCTGCCGCGACCCAACATCGATACCGGCATGGGTCTGGAGCGGGTGGCGTACCTGCTGCAGGGCGTGGACAACCTGTACGAGATCGACGAGGTCTACCCGGTGATCGGGCGGGCCGCGGAGCTGGCGGGCAAGCGCT
>JASGEZ010000091.1:0-13471 GCA_047605905.1 Microlunatus sp. | reverse complement strand
CGACAACCGCCGGGAGCGAGGCTCACCGGCGGCTGTCGGGGAAGACTCAGGTGTGGACTCAGAAGCCGGATTCGTCGCGACGACGACGCCAGCGCTCCTCCATCTTGTCCATGAAGCTGCCATCGGAGGATGTGCCTTGCTTGGCACGGGGGCGCTCCGGGCCCTGATCCGGTGCAGCGTGACCGACGTGCTGCCAGGCATAGATCGCAGTGACGGCCGAGGCGACCATGGCGGCGAAACCGACCAGGCTCAAGGCGACGAAACCGATCGGTCCATCCGACATGAGGTAGAGACCGACAACGAGCAGCCCCAGACCGAGGAAGAACCCGATCCCGGCGGTAGCGGCCCGCCGCCGATGGATCTTGCGAGTCCCTGTTCCGCGCAGGGTGCTGACCAGCTTCGGGTCCTCGGCGGCCAGCGCCGCCTCCATCTGATCGAGAAGCCGTTGCTCCTCTTCTGAGAGGGCCATCGGCCACCTCCCACGTCTCGTCGTGCGCCTACTCTCACTGTACGCGCCTGGTGTTCGGCAACGACCCCGGACCAACGAACCACCGCCAAGGGCACCGCCATTCGTGACGCCAGTGTATGTGTCGCGCGTGTCGAGCGAAACTCCCGTGCGCAGGCAAACCCGATCCGAGACCGATACCTGGCAGAACTCTTCATCTTTCCTCAAGGTCTGCACCGACCCGACTGCCGAGTTGTCAGATTCTGGGGTCGCCATGACGACCGTGGAGTCTGACAACTCAGGCGGACGAGCGACCCGTCGCATACATATTCGATTTGCCTAGCCCGAACGCACTGCGAACACGTGCAGCAGCGGAGCGAACGCCTGGAACGCGGGATCGGTCGCCACCTCCGCCTCCAAGCACACCAATTCGGCATGCGCACCCGCCTCCGAATCCAGCACCGACTCGGCGACGTGGTCGGCGATCGCCCCGACCCCATGAACGGCGACGATCTCGAAGCCGGCCTGATTCACCAAGGAGAGGATCCGATCCCGGTCGAACATCCCCGAGGCCGCCCAGGTCCGGCGGGCCTGCACGATGTGACCACCGAGCGCCTGAGTGAGGACGGCCGCATGCCGCTGGGCAACCACCAGACTGAGCGCTCCACCGGGGCGCAGCACCGTACGAATGGCGGTCAACGCCTGTCCGGGATTATCGACCACCTCGAGCACCTTGTGGCACACCACCAGATCGGTACTGGTCGCGCCGACCACCTCGACCAGATCAGTCGCGTCACCCTGCACCCCCCTGACGCGGTCGTCCAGATGCACTTCAGCAGTCCGCCGACCGAGCGCCGCCAAAGCGTCCGGACTGGGATCGACCACCCGGACCCGATAGCCGGACTCGCCCAGCCCGATGGCCATCCCGCCGGTGCCACCGCCCAGGTCGACCGCCTCCCGACCTGGGTGCTCAACACTCCATGCGGCGAGCGCGGCAGCGAGAATCTCGCTCAGGCAGGTCTGGGAAACTGTACGGCGACGTCGCAGGTCCGACACGTCAGTCCTCCTCGGGGGCTGGTCGACCGACGGCTGAACTCACGAGATGAGGCTATCCGGCCGCACGAGCTATCAGGCCACACAGGGCGGGCCCCCAGCCGATCGAGCGATGTCATCGGGAGCCCCGGCGCACACGGGGGTCGAGGTCCGTCCGCGCCGGGGCAAGCCCGGGCCCGCAGGCGCGAATCACTGCGGCACCACGAATACGTTCCCGACCAGGTCTTCCCCAAGCACTGAATCGAAATCGCGTTCGAAGCAAGACATACGCTACACGTCACATCCGACACTCCGGTCACTTCGCCACCACGGCGTGTCGTGTCGTGATCGAAGCGTTGTGACCGCATTCGGTCAGGTCACAAGTCGGTTACTCGCCCCAGCCCATGGAGAACACCTCGAAGGATGCGGCCATCGGTACGCCGAGCCGCGTACCGGCCTGGCGGGCACCGCCCTCGAGGAACTCCCGCGGGTCGAAGAACTCCCAGCCGAGACCGTCGATATAGGCCCGATGCGCCTCCAGCGATGCGACACCGCGATCGAAACTGGCGGTCGTGTCGACGGCATGCCGGCTGTCCGGTGAGCCCGCCGCCCAGACCTGCTCGACCCCGCCCCACGGCTGCAGTCCGTCGGCGATCTGATCATGGAAGACCCAGCGGTTGCCGGCATCGCGGACCGCGTCCAGGGTCGCCATGCCCACGGCGATGTGATCGGCCTGATTGAGCGACTGACCACCCCAACTGGGCCGGAAGTTGTTCGTGATCACGATCTCGGGCTGGTGACGCCGGACCGCGGCGCAGATCACCGCACGCAGCGCGACCCCGTACTCCAACACACCGTCGGGCTGGCCGAGGAACTCGACCACGTCGACACCTACGACCTTGCCCGAGGCGATCTGCTCGGCCTCTCGGACGGTACGGCATTCGTCCGGATCCATCGCGTCGATGCCTGCCTCGCCGCTGGTCACCATCGCGTACACCACGGTCTTGCCCTGATCGGTCCAGCGGGCGATCGCCGCCGCGGTGCCGAACTCGAGATCGTCCGGATGCGCCACCACGCACAAGGCGCGCTGCCAGTTCTCATCGACAGGGATGAAGGGTGCTGGGTTCTCCTCGGTCACGTCCTCACGATAGGACGGCGCGCCGCAGGTGAAACACAACAGCGACCATTTCCGCACTCATGTTGGCAGCGGTCTCGCCTGATCCAGGCGGGCACCGACGACGCGAGTGCGATTCTGGTCACGCGACGTCAGTGAGAACGGTCCGAGTGACCCAACGCCCGGCCCGGCGCCACGCGGTCGCGAACCAGCCGCTTCAACAAGGCGATATCGGGGAAGCCGCCGTCCCGCTTGCGGTCCCAGATCAGCTCCCCGTCCAAGTCGACGGTGAACACCCCGCCGACACCGGGTCGCAAGGCGATCTCCCCCACCTCGGTGGTGAAGGTGGTCAGCAGTTCCTGCGCCACCCAGCCCGCTCGCAGCAGCCAGCGGCACTGCGTGCAGTAGGTGATCACGATCCGGGGCCGCGAGATCTGCGGCTGCTCGGGCGATCCAGGCGACACTTCGGCCTCGCTCACAGCCGCAGACCCGCCAGCTGCGGCGCGATCTCCGCCGCTGCCTCCGGACCATATGCCTCGGCGAACCGCTGACCGAAGGTGCCGTGGAAGCGATATTCCTGAGTGCCGACGACCGCGATCACATAGGACGCCAGCAACGAGCCCAGCTGCGCGCAACGCTCCAGTGAGACGCCCCAGGACAGCCCGGCGATGAAGCCGGCCCGGAAGGCATCCCCGACCCCGGTCGGGTCGAGTCTGGCCGTCTCCGGCACGATCGGTACGTCGATCGGCTGCTGACCGGCGATCTCGATCCGGGCCCCGTCGCGGCCGCGGGTCATCACCCGCACTCCGACCCGGGACACGATCTCGTCATGCGACCAGCCGGTCTTCTGGCTGATCAGCGTGTCCTCGTAGTCGTTGGAGAACAGATAGTCCGCTCCCTCGATCAGCCGGATGATGTCCGGCCCGTCGAGCCAGGCCAACTGTTGCGACGGGTCTGCGATGAATCGGTACCCGCGAGCCCGGCACTCCTCGGTGTGCCGCTGCATCGCCTCCGGATCGTTCGGGGAGACGATCACCAGGTCGAGACCACCGGCGACCTCGGCGATCGGCGCGAGTTCGATCTGCCGGGCCTCGGCCATCGCACCGGTGTAGAAGGAACCGATCTGGGCGTTGTCGGCGTCGGTGGTGCAGACGAATCGCGCGGTGTGCTGGGTCTGGGAGGTGTGCACGGGCCAGGTCAGCACCCCGTGCCGGTCGAGCCAGGCGCGATATTCCGCGAAGTCCTCCCCGACCGAACCGACCAGCAACGGGTTCAGGCCGAGCGCAGCCAGTCCGAAGCACACGTTGGGCGCGACTCCGCCGCGCTTGATCTGCAGGTCCTCCACCAGGAAGCTCAACGAAATCCGGTCCAACTGCTCGACCACGAACGACTCGGCGAACCTGCCCGGAAACTGCATCAGATGATCCATGGCGATGGATCCGGTCACAGCGATCTGCACCTGCGTAGCGTAGCCGTGGGCCATGGCTCCGACCGCCCAGCGGCGCAACCGGTGGAGTCGTGACAGGTTCGGATCGGTCGTTACAGTGCCGGGTGTGAGCGCGGCAGCAAGGGCACAACGATCCAGCGCTGGACCGCCCATCGTGGTGGTCGGCAGCGGCCTGGCCGGGCTGGCCGCTGCCATGCGGTTGGCCAAGGCCCGCCACCCGGTCCGGCTGTACGAGGCCGGCGATCGGCTCGGCGGTCGCTGGGCATCGCGGGTTCAGAGTTTCCCCGGCGGGGATGTCGTGGTCGACGACGCACCTGCGGTGCTGGAATTTCCGGCTCCGTGGCGCGACCTCTACCGCAAGTCCGGCCGCACCCTTGCCGACGAGTTCGACCGATCCGCCGCGACCCTGTCGGCGGCGCCACCGGCAACGTACGTGTTCGCCGACGGGACCGAGCTGAGCTGGCCGACCGACCGGGGGGCGCTGTTCTCGGTGCAGGAGAAGCGATACGGCACCGCGACCGCCAACCGGTGGCGAACCCTGGTCGATCAGCTGGACGACGTCTGGCAGACCGTCCGCCGACTTGGCTGGGAAGCTGAGCTGACCGGCAAGGCGCAACTCACCGCGCCGGTCCGACGCCGGATTCGACAGGATCGGACCATCGCCGACCTCGCCGAGGAGATCGATCATCCGCATCTGTCCGCGGTGCTGCGGTGCGGCGCCTACCGGCAGGGTGGAGAGCCCGAGACGACTCCGGCCTGGTGCGCGGTCAGCCAGTCCATCGAACGGCGCTTCGGCCGCTGGACCCTGCAGTCGGATTGCGGTGACGACGACCAGGATCGGACCGGCCGCTCCTCGACCCTGGTCGATGCCCTGATCGCCCGGGCCAAGTTGCGGCGGATCGATGTTCACCTCAACGAGAAGGTCGACCTGTTGGATCTCGACCGTGGCCGGCTCCGGGGTGTCGTCACCACGCACGAACGGCTCACCGCCAGCGCGGTTGTGTGGACCGCCGATCCATGGCAACTGCCCGATGCCGGTCTGCCCCGCTTCCGGGCCCGATCGCTGCGTCGGCACCTGCGCCAGCTCCGGCCCGCCCAGGCACCGACTGTCACCCATGAGCTGCTGCCCTACACCGACAGCTGGGCACAGGGCCTGGTGACCGAGACGATCGCCCTCGACGACCAGGGGGTGCCGACGGTCGACTACCGGCGTCCGGTCACGGCAGGCACCCTCCGCAGCATCCATGATTGGCAGACCCGACATCCGGACCCGGGCTACGGCGCCGCCTGGCACGGCTTCGACAGTTGGCTGCATCGGCCACCCGTCCGCAGCGGTATCGACCACTTGCTACTGGCCGGACCGTGGTCGCCGGCCGGCAACACCCCGGCGGCCGCCATCCTGTCCGGCGCGCTGGCCTCCTACGCCGTTCACGAGTTGGTCGGCTGACCCTGGCCGCCTGCATCTGAGCGCACGAGCCCAGACCACCGGCTCCGGCGCCGGCCCCGGCTCGGGCTCGGGCTCGGGCCCGGGCCCGGCAATTTCCACCCGTGGGCGGGTTCTACGCGGCCCGACCCCAGCACGACCCCGTAATTTCCACCCGTGGGCGGGTTCTGCGACGCCGACCCGCGTGGACCCCGCCAGTTCGCACCCACGGATGGAAATTGCCCGCTGACCTGACCTCTGACCCGGACCCGATCCGGCCGGCGTAGGCGAGACGATGGCCAGACGATCCTCGTCGGTGTGAACACACGGGTAGAGTGAGTCGTTCGTTTTTCGCTGTCGTACGGTGAGGTCGGTTTTCCTTTGAAGCAATCGACGCTGGAGCACGAGCTGGCGATCGAGCAGGCGCACGTGGACCTGGTCTACGCGCGCCTGGATCAAGCGACCCGGTCCGCCCAACAGGTGGCGGCCGAGGGCGCGAAGCTGTATCACTCCGAACGCGACAGCTTCGTCCGCGAGGAGGACGGTACCGGCCTGTTCGAGCGCGATGTGTTCGCCTACCAGGCCGCCAAGCGGCTGGCGGTGCTGGATGCCGAGCACGAAGGCCTGGTGTTCGGACGGCTGGATCGCACCGATGGTGAGATCCGCTATGTCGGCCGGATCGGGGTCCGCGACGCGGAGTACGAGCCGCTGGTGATCGACTGGCGGGCGCCGGCGGCGGAGCCGTTCTATCGCGCCACCCCGGCGAACCCGATGCAGGTGGTTCGGCGGCGGGTGCTGCGCTGCTCGGGCGACCGGGTGATCGGCATCGAGGACGACCTGCTGGACGACGGTTCCGATGCCGACCTGGTGGTGGTCGGCGAGGGCGCGCTGATGGCTGCCCTGAGCCGGGCCCGTGGGTCGCAGATGCGCGACATCGTGGCCACCATCCAGGCCGAGCAGGACGAGGCGATCAGGGCGCCCTGGCAGGGCTTCACGCTGATCTCCGGCGGCCCCGGCACCGGCAAGACCGTGGTCGCGCTGCACCGAGCCGCATTCCTGCTCTATACCCATCGCCGCCGGTTCGAGAACGGTGGCGTGCTGGTCGTCGGGCCGAGCCAGGTGTTCATGAACTACATCGAGCGGGTGCTCCCCTCCCTCGGTGAGGACGCCGTGACACTGCGGTCGATCGGCACAGTCGCCTCCGACGTGGTCGACCTCCGCGGCGAGCGAACCGACGACGCCGCGGTGGCCACCATCAAGGGCAGCCTGCGGATGGTCGCCGTGCTGAAGCGGCTGGTCAACGAACCCTGGCAGGACGTGCCGCTGGAGTTGTTCGTCAGCGTGCAGGGACACGTGCTACGGCTGGGCGCCGACGAGCTGTCCCGGATCCGGTCCGACGTCCTGGCACACAACAAGCTCAACGCCGGTCGAGAGGCGGCCGAGAAGGCGCTGCTGAACGCGCTGTGGCGCAAGCGACCGAGCGAACTCGACCTGGAGCGTGACGACTTCGACGAGCGGGTCACCGACACGGCCCGGTTCGCGGTCTTCGCCAACGCCTGGTGGCCACGGGTCAGCGCGGCTGATGCCCTGGCCCGGCTCGCCTCACCGAGCCTGGCGGCCAGAGTGTCCGAGCGGGTGTTGACCGCCGACGAGGCCGAGCAGTTGAGTGCCTCGTATCGTGACCGTGGCCGGCACGATTGGACGATCGCCGATGCCGCGCTGCTGGACGAGTTGGTGCACCGGCTGGGCCCGCTGCCCGAGCCGGAGGAACGTGAGGTGTCGCTGTTCCTCGACGACGACGCCTCGGTCGCCGAATTGGTCACCACGATGGAGCGGCTGGAGACCAAGCGGGAGGTCGATCCGTTCGCGACCCCGCACCAGACGTACGCGCACATCCTGGTCGACGAGGCACAGGACATCACCCCGATGCAGTGGCGGATGCTGCGGCGGCGGGGTTCGAGCGCCAGCTGGACCGTGGTCGGCGACCCGGCGCAAAGCTCCTGGCCGGACGCTCGCGAGGCCGATCGGGCGCTGCGCGAACTGATCGGCACCGCGCCGGTACGCCGGTTCCGGATGAGCACCAACTACCGGTCACCGGCCGAGGTGTTCGACCTCGCCGCGAAGGTCGTGGTGCACGCCTATCCGGACGCCGATCTGCCGACCGCGGTGCGTTCGACCGGGGTGCTGCCCGAGCTGCGGACCGTGGTCGACGGCGATCTCGGCGCCTCTCTGCGGTCGGGGGTGGCCGATCTGCTGGGGATGGTCGAGGGCACCGTCGGGGTCGTCGCACCGCCCTCGTTGCTGGCTTCGGTGGCCCGCGCGTTCGATGAGGCCGGCGAGAGCCGCGACCCGCGGATTCTGGTGGTGACCGCACTGGAGGCCAAGGGCCTGGAGTACGACGGAGTGCTGGTCGTCGATCCGGACGCCATCGTGGCCGAGTCTGCCGGCGGGCTCCGGTCGTTGTATGTGGCGTTGACCCGGCCGACGCAGCGGCTGATGACCTTGGACCTCGGTCCAGATCCCGCGTGGTGCAAGAACCTTTCGACCTGAGCTGAGGCCGACCCGGACGATTGGTGAAGGATTCGGTGCGAGGTCGCACCGAATTCTTCACGCCGAATCGATGAGCACCAGGGTCGCGCGGTCAGCGGATGCGGGCGAGCGGTTCCACTTCGCGCAGGATCTCCAGGGTCGCGGTCGAGCGGTTCATGGTGATGAAGTGCAGCCCCGGCGCACCGCCGGCCAGCAGTTGCTGCGACAGCTCGATGGCCAGCTCCACCCCGACCCGGCGAACCGCAGCCGGATCATCACCGGCCGCCGACACCCGGTCGATGACCCAAGCGGGGAGATCGGCACCGGACAACTCGGCGAATCGCTGGAGCTGACTCAGCCGGGTGATCGGCATGATGCCGGGGATGATCGGCAACTCCGAACCCAGCGCCCGCACCCGCTCGACCAGCCGGAAGTAGCGCTCCGGGGTGAAGAACAGCTGGGTGATCGCGAAACCCGCGCCGGCCTGCTCCTTCGCCACCAGGATCCGGGCGTCGAGATCGGCGTCGTGCTGCTCGGGATGCAGGTCCGGGAACGCTGCCACACCGATGCAGAAATCCCCCAGACTGTGCACCAGCTCGACCAGTTCGGTCGCATTCGCCAGACCGCCGGGATGCCGCACCCACGGCTGCAGCGGACCACCTGGCATGTCGCCGCGGATGGTCAGGATGTGCCGGATGCCCACGCCTGCGTACGCCCCCACCACCTGCCGCAACCGATCCCGGGACTGGCTCGCGCAGGTCAGATGCGCCATGGTGCGCAACGTCGTGTGCTCGGCGATGGCGTGGGTGAGTTCGATGGTGCGATCCCGGGTCGAACCACTCGCCCCGTAGGTGACGGAGACGAAATCGGGGCCCAACGCCTCCAGCCGCCGCACCGTGTCCCAGAGCTGCTTGCCCTGCCCTTCGTCCTTGGGCGGGAACAACTCGAAGGAGAACAACGGCCGATCCGCCGCACGCAGCAGTTCGGTCACCGTCGGCGGGCGGGTCGCGTACGAGTTCCGGCCCACCATGCGGGCAACCCTAGCCACGGCTCCTACGGCCGATCCGTAGGCTCACCATGTGGTCGACGCTCTCGCTGTTCCCGTGCTGCTGGATCCCCGCAGCCCTCTCGGCACCCCGTTACGGACCAGAATCGGCGAGCGGATCACCGCGTTCCTGGCCCGGCAGGCCGACGAATTGCATGGTTTGCAGCCAGAGGTCGAGCCCTTGCTCGCGGTCACGAAGCGACTGCTGTCCGGCGGCAAGCGGATGCGGCCGGCCTTTTGTCTGTGGGGCTATGTGGCTGCCGCGGGGTGTGACGGCTGGGACCCGGCGGCTCCCGATCCAGCACTGGACGGCGTGCTCGATGCCGCGGCCAGCCTCGAGTTGCTGCATGCGAGCGCGCTGGTCCACGACGACGTGATGGACGGCTCCGACACCCGTCGCGGAGCGCCCGCGGCACACCGTCAGTTCGAAGTACTGCACACCGCCGACGACCGGTTGGGTGAGCCGGAACCATTCGGCAGGGCCGGCGCCATCCTGCTCGGCGACCTGCTGGTGATGTGGTCGGTCGAGATGCTGGAACAGGCTGAGCTGGCTTTGGAAGTAGCCCCGGCGGCGTACGCGATCGCCCAGCGGATGCGTACCGAGGTCACCTGTGGTCAGTATCTCGATGTGACCGCGCAGTCACGCCCGTTCGGTGCCGACCTCGACCACGCGCTGGATGCCGCGAATCTGGTGGTGGAGTACAAGTCGGCGCGCTACACCGTCTATCGGCCCGCCCAGCTCGGCGCGGTGATCGGCGGTGGCTCCACGACCGTGCTCGACGCCTTGGCCGCGTACGGGTCGCCACTCGGGCGGGCCTTCCAGTTTCGGGACGACCTGCTCGGGGTGTTCGGCGATCCCGAGATCACCGGAAAGCCGGTCGGCGACGACCTCCGGGAGGGAAAGCGCACCGTCCTGGTGGCGCACGCCCTGGCGCACACAGGTGCGACCGGTCGGGCGTTGCTGACCTCGAGGCTCGGCGATCCGCAACTCGACGACGCCGGTGTGCTGGCGTTGCAGCAGGTGATCGTCGACAGCGGTGCCCGGGAGGCGGTGGAGGCGATGATCGACCGTGCCTACCACGAGGCGATAGCGGCGTTGGCCGAGCCGTCGATCAGCGCCCCGGGCCGGGAGGCTCTGACCGCCCTCGCAACGGCCGCCGTACGCCGTCAGGCCTGAATCTCTCCGAGTTGTCAGATTCTGTGGTCGTCCGGGCGACCACAGAGTCTGACAACTCAGCAATGTCAGCCCGTGTAACCGGCGGCCGCCAGCGCGTACGGCGTCATCGCCGGATCGGCCTGCCACGCTTCCCTGAGCCGCCCGCTCAGCTCCTGGGCCGCGGCTTCCGGATCGTCGGCCTGGGTGATCGCCCGCACCACGCAGACTCGGCGAGCGCCGGCGGCCAGCACCTCGTCGAGATTGCCCAGGTCGATCCCGCCGATGGCGAACCACGGCTTGGCGGCGATGTCGCTCGGCGGGGCGACCTGTGCGGCGTAACGCACCAGGTCCAGACCGGCCGGGCGGTAGTCCGGTTTGGTCGGGGTCGCGTACACGGGTCCGACGCAGAAGTAGTCGGCGTCGCTGTCCTCGATTGCCCGATCGGTCTGGGCCGGCTCGTGCGTCGACCGGCCGATCAACGCCCAGCGGTGCAGCTGCTTGCGAGCCTTGCGGGAGGAACCGTCGGTCTGACCGAGGTGCAGCACGTCGGCGGAGAACCTGCCCGCGAGCTGTGGCGAGTCATTGACGCAGACCAGCGCCTGATGCCGACCTGCGGCGCGACGGGCGATCTCAAGAGCTTCGAACTCCTCGTCGGGATCCATGTTCTTCTGCCGGATCTGCAGGATGTCGACTCCGCCGGCGAACGCCGCCGCGCAGAACTCGGCCAGATCGCCCTGCTCGCTGCGGGCGTCCGTGCAGAGGTAGAGCCGAGCCAGACGCAGCCGTGCCTGCAATCCCATCAACGCGGTCATGCTGCCCGAGGTTAGCGCCGGATCGGACCTCGTCGCACCGGACCTGGACCAGGTCGAGACTGTCAGCCGGGCTTCCTAGACTGGCCACGTGACCCTCGCCAGCGCTCCCCCACCCACAGCCGACGTGGTGGTGGTCGGCGGAGGGCTGATGGGCCGTGCTGCGGCCTGGCGGCTGGCAAGCGCCGGGCTGGACGTCATCGTGGTCGCCGGTGAGCCGCAGGCCGCTGCCTCCAACGTCGCGGCGGGAATGCTCGCGCCGGTCACCGAGACCACCTTCACCGAAGAGCTGCTGCTCGGCCTCAACCTGGCCTCGATGGAGCGCTATCCGAGCTTCGCGGCCGAGGTGACCGAGGCGAGCGGGCTGCCCAGCGGGCTGCGCTCCGGGCCGACGGTCTCGGTCGCCTACAACGCCGACGACGCAGCCCGGATGGCGCAGCTCGCCGACTATCTGACCCGGCTCGGTCTGGAGTCGAGCCGGTTGACCAGCCGGGAGGCCCGTCGGCTCGAACCCCTGCTGGGCCCCACGATCCGGGGCGGGCTGCTGGTCCCCGGGGACGCCAGCTGCGACAACCGGCAACTGCTGACCGCCTTGCACGAGGCGGGTGCGCGTTCGGGCGTGCGGACCGTGACCGGTTTCGTCCACCAGGTCTCGTCGACCGAGGATCGAGTCACCGGCGTGGTGCTGGCCAACGGCAGCGCGATCTCGGCACCGACCGTGGTGGTGGCCAACGGGGCCTGGGCAGGTCAGCTCACCGGGATCCCGGTGCTGCCGGTGCGTCCGGTCAAGGGGCAGATCCTGCGGCTGGATCCGGGCCGGTTCCCACAGCCCGGCCTGGTCGTCCGGGCCTTCACCCGGGGCACGGAGATCTATCTGGTGCCGCGGGACAGCGGGCACGAACTGGTGGTCGGCGCGACGTCGGAGGAGCTCGGCTTCGATCGCCGGGTGACCGCCGGAGGGGTGTACGAGTTGCTGCGGGATGCCCGGCTGGCGATCCCGATGAGCACCGAGTACGTGCTGACCGAAACGTCGGTGGGCCATCGGCCCGGCACCCCGGACAATGCTCCGATCATCGGCCGCGGTGCGCTGAACGGGCTGGTGCTGGCCACCGGTCACTATCGCAACGGGGTCCTGCTCACCCCGATCACCAGCGACGTCGTTGCCGAGCTGATCCTGCACGACCGGCTGCTGCCGGTGGCGGAACCCTTCGGCATCGAACGGTTCGACCGGGCGGCGAGCGACCGAGCCGAGGTCCTACCGGCCCATTCCCAACCAACGCGGCACGACCGAGGAGCGCGTACGTGATCATCTTCCTCAACGGCGAGCGGCGCGAGGTCGCCGAGGACGCCACGCTGCGCGACGTGATCGTCGGACACGGCGACACGGAGCCCCGGCGCGGCATCGCCGTCGCAGTGGACGGATCCGTGGTGCCTCGGGCTCGGCTGGCCGACACCACCCTGAACGAGGGAGCGAAAGTGGAGATCGTGACGGCGGTGCAGGGTGGCTGACACCGTGACCCGAGATCTCGCTGTAACAGCTTCGACGACCGATGGCACGCGGTCGACCGATGGCACACCGGCGACCGACGATCAGTTGGTGATCGCCGGCCAGGCGTTCACCAGCCGACTGGTGATGGGCACCGGCGGCGCCCCCAGTGTGGAGGTGATGGAGGCCGCACTGTTGGCCTCCGGCACCGAGCTGACCACTGTTGCGATGCGCCGGGTGAATCCGAGCGCCCCGGGCTCGGTACTCGACGTGCTCGATCGGCACGGGATCGCGGTGCTGCCCAATACGGCCGGCTGCTACTCCGCGGCCGAGGCCGTGCTGACCGCCCAACTCGCCCGCGAAGCGCTGGAGACCGACTGGGTGAAGCTGGAGGTGATCGCCGACGAGATCACTCTGCTGCCCGATCCGATCGAACTGCTGGACGCGGCCGAGCAGTTGGTCGCCGACGGTTTCGTGGTGCTGCCGTACACCAACGACGATCCGATCCTGGCCCGCAAACTGGCCGACGCCGGTTGCGCGGCGGTCATGCCGCTGGGCGCGCCGATCGGCTCCGGGCTGGGCATCCGCAATCCGCACAACATCGAGTTGATCGTGGAGTCGGCGACCGTGCCGGTGATCCTCGACGCCGGCATCGGCACCGCCTCCGAGGCCGCCCAGGCCATGGAACTGGGTTGTGACGCCGTGCTGCTGGCCTCCGCAGTGACCCGCGCCGAGCGTCCGGTGCAGATGGCGGAAGCAATGAAGTACGCGGTCCGTGCCGGCCGGCTTGCCCGCAGCGCCGGCCGCATTCCGGTCCGCCGCTACGCCGAGGCATCCTCGACAAGTGAAGGACGCATCGACTGACGCACAGCGCAGCCCGGCGCGACCGCGAGTGCAGGAGTGTCCGGTCGCGGGACACGCTCTTCGTCCTGCGACCGGACGCGACGAACGAGCGGTCCTGAGCGCCGGGCGAGCAGCGCAGTTG